>JBBSOM010000198.1:0-5834 GCA_038259715.1 Longimicrobiales bacterium | reverse complement strand
GCGATAGCTGCCGCGGGCACCCTCGTCACCACGCTCCGCGGCTTCGCTCTGCGCGGCGGGACGATCCCCCGTGCCGGGCCGCGCGCCGCGCCGCTCCAGGGTCTCGATGTCCACCCAGGCCGCATTCCCGTTCTGCGAGGATTGCAGCACCATCGAACTGTCGGTCGGGTCGAAGATCGAATGGAAGCCGTCGCCGCCGCCGATGCTCCACGCGTCGCGGTCGGCGATGCCGTTCTCGTTGCGGACCGCGCTCGGCATGCACCAGACGCCGTTGTCCTGAAGTCCTCCGCAGATACGGAAGGGCACGCTGTTGTCGACCCCCACCTCGTAGAACTGGCCGATCGGCATGTTGCGGCGGAAATCCCACGTCTGACCGCGGTCCCATGAAATGGAGACGCCGCCGTCGCCACCGATGATCATGTGGTTCGGCTGATCCGGGTCGAGCCAGAGCGCGTGGTCTTCACCGTGCACGCTGCTGAACAGCTCGGTGAAGGACGTGGCTCCGTCCTTGGAGATGTAGAAGCCGCGGTTGGAGCCCAGCGTGTACACGTTGTCCCTGTCTTGCGGATCGATGCGGATCCGCGAGAAGTAGTTGGGCCGCGTGTTGAGCGATGACACCTTCTCCCACGATGCGCCGGCGTCGAGTGTGCGATAGATGCCCTGATCCTCGCCGTGCGCCTGGACGGTTGCGTAGACGACGCGTGGATCGGCCGTATAGATATCCAGCGCGATGCGGCCCTTGTCTCCCGCGGGAAGTCCGCTGGCGAGCTTGGTCCAGGTCCCTCCGGCGTCGGTCGTCTTGTAGATGCCCGAGCCGGGCCCGCCGCCGTTGAACCCCCACGTGCGGCGCTGGCGCTGATAGGTGGACGCGTAGAGGACGGCGGGGTTCGTCGGGTCGACCACGAGGTCGTTGGCGCCGGTGTTCTCGTCCACGAACAGGACCTTCGTCCAGCTACGGCCGGCGTCGGTGGTCTTGAAGATGCCACGCTCGGTGTTCGGTCCCCAGAGATGACCCTGCGCCGCGACGTACACCACGTTCGGGTTCGTCGGATCGACGACGATGCGACCGACCGCGCGCGTGTCCTTCAATCCCATGTCCGTCCACGTCTCGCCGCCGTCGGTGCTCTTGTAGACGCCGTCGCCCCAGCTCGAGCTCTGACGCGTGTTGGCTTCGCCGGTCCCCACCCACACGGTGCCCGGCGCGGAGGGCGCCACCGCGACGGCGCCGATGGACATCATCGCGTCCACATCGTCGAAGACGGGCGTCCAGGACGTTCCGTTGTTCGCGCTCTTCCAGAGTCCCCCACTGGCCGTGGCGACGTAGATGGCGTCGGCCATGCCTTTCACGCGCGCGACGGCGATGTCGTCGATGCGGCCGCTCGTATTCACGGGACCGATCGACCGCCACTGGAGCGAGTCGAACGGCGACTGGGCGGCGGCTGGCGCCGCGACTCCGATGAGCCCGAGGAGAAGCGGGCCGACGACCCGGACGAGGGCGATGACGCGCGACGGATGGTACGACACAGTGCGGCTCCGAGGTGGAATTTGGTCGATCCGGAAAGCTACGCCCGCATTCCCTCCGTGGCGACGGGCGGACACGATTCGAGGCGCGTGCTTCCCGCCTCCTCACCAGATCTTCACCTGGGCGTCCCCCGAACGAACCATCGCATCACCCGTCGTGCACCCGAATGCCTGCGCGAAGGTCGGCATGTTCGACGGCGCACCGATCGCCCGGAAGCGCCCTGGCGCATGGGGGTTGGCGTTGAGCATCAGGAGCTGGAGCTTCTCGCGGGCATGGCCGCGCCACACGCGAGCCCAATTGAGGAAGAAGCGCTGGTCCTGGGTGTAGCCGTCGATCTTCTGCTTCGCCTCTTCCGGATTGGCCAGGAGCACCGCCTGCAGCGCGTCGTACGCCACGTTCAGACCACCCAGATCTCCGATGTTCTCGCCCAGGGTGAGCTGGCCGTTGACGTGCTTGTCCGGATGGTCGGGCAGCGGCGCGTAGGCATTGAATTGCGCGACCAGCTTTGCTGTGCGGGCGTTGAACTCGTCCCGGTCGGTCTTGGTCCACCAATTGGTGTTGTTGCCGTCCCCGTCGAACTGGCTCCCCTCGTCGTCGAAGCCATGGCTCGCCTCGTGGCCGATGACCGCTCCGATCCCGCCGTAGTTGATGGCGTCATCTCCTTTGGCGTAGAAGAACGGGGGCTGGAGGATGGCCGCGGGGAAGTTGATGGTGTTGTCCGTCGGGTTGTAGTAGGCGTTCACCGTCTGCGGAGTCATGCCCCACTCGTACCGATCCGTGGGCATGCCGATCTTGCTCTTGGTGAACTCGTCGTTGAAGCTGGCTGCTGCCATGACGTTGGCGTAATAGCTGTCAGGCGTGACGGTCAGGCCCGACCAGTCCCGCCAGGTGTCGGGGTAGCCGATCTTGGGAAGGAACTTCTCCCACTTGTCCAGCGCCTTCACCTTGGTCTCGTCGCTCATCCAATCGAGGTTCTGGATGCGGGCCTTGAGGGCATTCCGCACGTTCTCGACCAGTTCGTTGGCGCGGGCCTTGGATTCAGGCGGGAAGTACCGGGCGACGTAGAGCTGCCCCAGCGCCTGGCCCATGCTGCCGTTGATCGTGCCGAGCACCCGCTTCCACCGTGGGCTCTGCTCGGGTTGGCCGGTGAGGATCGTACCGTTGAACGCGAATGCCTCGTCCTGGAACGGCCGGGACAGATAGGGCGCCCCGTCGGCGATCACGTGGTAGGTCAGATAGTCCTTCCATGCCTCCACCGGCGTCGCGGCGAGCATGTGGTCCATCTGCGCGAAGAAGTCCGGTTGGGGCAGGGAGAAGCCTGCACCGACGTCCACGCCCTGGGCCGCGAAGAACGCGCCCCAGTCGAAGTGCGGCGTGATGGCGTTGGCCTCGTTCAGGGAAACGAAGCGGTACTGGTTCGCCGGGTCGCGGAGCTGCACCGGAACGAGCGAGTGGGCGGCCAGGGACGTCTCGAAGTCCAGCACCTGCGCCGCCTTCGTCTTCGCGTCCGCCGGGGCCACACCCGTCAACTCGAAGAGCTTGGCGACGTGCGCCACGTACTGGTCGCGGAGGTCCTTGTACTCGGCCTTACTGTAGTATTCCGCGGTCGGCAGGGTCAGACCTCCCTGGAACGTGGACGCGATCTGCATCTTGGCGTTCTTGAAGTCGGCGCTGGCGCCAAACGAAAAAAGCTGCTGGTCACCTCCCGCGAAGGAGTGGTTCAGCCAGGTAACGATGTCGGCAGGGCTTCGGATGGCCGCGATGGCGTCGAGCTTCGGCCTGATGGGGCCGTACCCCGCGGCGTCGATCGTCGTCGAGTCCATGCCGGCGCGGAAGAACCAGCCGATCTTCTGTTCGATGGAGCCGGGCTTGGCCGCGTCCGCTTGCGCCGCAGCCTCGGTGACGATCGTGTGCTGGTCGTCCAGGCTCCTTTCCGCGAGTGCCTCGAAGGTGCCCCACTGGGAACGGTCCGGAGGGATGGGATTCGCCGCGACCCACTTGGCATTGACGAATGTATCGAGGTCGGTGCAGGGACTGACTGCGGTGTCCAGTTCGGAGATGTCGAACACAGGCCCGGTATCAGCGGCTTCCGCCGGGGGAGTCTTCGCCTGACCGCAGCCCGCGGCAGCGAACGCCAGCGCGGCGCCCAGAGTAAGCGAGGATGCGGCGGGCCTGTCCATGGGTGCCTCCGGGGGTGATGAGGGTCATGATCAAGCTGATTCCCATCGCCCGAAACTGTCAATCGCCTTCCGCGGAGCGGGCGACTCCTCCTACTTTTCTCACCTGTCCAGCGATCGAACCTCCGAGAGATCCATCGATGAAGCGCCGCACTGCCGCCGCACTCCTCTTCGCCGCCCTTGCACTTCCCGGAACCGCGCGGGCGCAGCAGCGCGAGGCGTTCGACTACTGGGCGCCCCAACGCGAGATGATCCGTCGTGGCCAACAGGCCATCTTCATGTGCAACGGGCTCTTCACGTCCGGGCGGACCCTCGAGCAGATCTATGCTCAGGAGTTGGCGTTCCTTCCCCAGCCCATCGGTACGCCGCGGGGCGGCGACTACCAGGTCGATCGGGCGCGGAAGGCCGTCGCCATCGGCTCGCCCTGGGGCGGGGCGCCGGTCATGCGCGCCGCCTTCCGGGAGGGGATCGGGTGCGTGATCCTCGCGCCGGATCAGGGATTCGAGGACATCGACGACCTCCCGATCCTCAGGACACCCGCTCTTTCAGGGGACCCGGCCACGATTCCGTGGCCCGACGGCGACCTGGTCGAGGACGCGCCGCCGCCGGCCGATGTGGACGCGGCGGCCCTCCGGGCGGCGTCGGACTGGGCCTTCGACCGGCCCACGCCCGACGAGGTGACCCTGAGCCTCATGGTGGTCCAGAACGGCCGCATTATTCTCGAGCGGTACGCTCCCGGTGTGGACATGCACACCCGGACGCGTACCTGGTCGACGGCCAAGAGCATCGCGGGAACGCTCATCGGGATCCTGGTGGATGAGGGCAAGATGCACCTGGACGAGCCTCTGGGCTTCGAGTGGCTCCCCAAGGCGCTCTCCCCCCAGGCCGATCCACGGAACGCCATCACTCTACGCAACGTCCTCAACATGTCCAGCGGCCTCTACCCCATCGACAACGGAGGCCTGGAGTACGCCACCGGCTCCGGCATGTCCTACTGGGCGGGCGCCAGCTCCGTGCAGGGCGCGCTCCACAAGGCTCTGGTGCGTGAGCCCGGGACCGTGTGGGACTACGAGAACTACGAGACGTTGCTGGCCGTCTACAAGATGAAGCAGGTCATCGGAGATGCGCAGACGTACCTCGAGTTCCCGCGCAGGGCGCTCCTCGACAAGATCGGCATGCAGAACACGCTTCTGAGTACCGACCGCTTCGGTGACTTCATCCTGAGCAGCCAGGTCTACACCAACGCCCGGGACCTCGCGCGTTTCGGCATGCTCTACCAGCAGGGCGGTACGTGGAACGGCGAGCGCATCATCTCCCGGGAGTGGATCGACTTCGAGCGCGCGCCAGCGCCGGCCACGGCCAAGATCGGCAACGCCTACGGAGCGCAGTGGTGGCTCGTGCCGGATGACCGGAAGGGTGAGGTCCCCGCCGACGCATACTCTACCGCGGGGAACCGGGGCCAGTTCGTGATCGTAGTCCCGTCCGAGAACCTCGTCATCGTGCGCCGCGGACTCGACTGGGGTCGCCAGGGCTTCGATCGCTGGGACCTCACCCGAGAGGTGTTGAAGGCGATCCGGTAGCAGTCTCCACCGAGGAGCTGCGGCATCAACCCGCCGTCCAGCCATCGTTGGACGTGTCGGCGTCCATCCAGATGCCGTGGTCCAGCGTCACCGACGCTAGGGTCCCTTTGGTTCGTACCGGCACGGTCGCCTTTCGGGCGTCCGCCTTCCAGAGGGCCGAGCTCTGGTGGAGCTTCTCGGTGCTCCCGTCCTCATAGGTGAGCACGAGGTCCACGGGCGCGTCCATGCCGCCGACGTTCGTCAGGTCCACGTCATACCCGGACCGGGTCTTGCGCGCGCCCGTCACCGCCAGGTCGATGGTGCTGTTGTCGAAGAACCAGGAGGTCCAGAACCAGTTCAGGTCCTGTCCCGAGACATCGTTGAACGAGTAAAAGAAGTCCCACGGAGTCGGGTGCTTCCCGTGCCAGCGGTCCATGTAGCCTTGCAGGCACTGCTTGAAGAGGTCGTCACCCAGGAGGTCCTTCATGGCGAGATATCCTAGAGCGGCCTTGCCGTAGGCGTTGTTGCCGTACGCGCTCGCAAGCTGGTCGGCGGGGGTTATGATCGGCAGATCCG
>JBBSOM010000197.1:0-5841 GCA_038259715.1 Longimicrobiales bacterium | reverse complement strand
TCCGGACGGATCATCGACGGCTGAGACGTCATCGTCCCAGAACCGATGAGTGCCCTTCGTGCGAAGTGCGGCCAGGAGGGTCCTGGCCTCCGAGGGCTTGCGAGCATCAGGGAGTACCCGCGCGTTCGAGGACACCCGCACGAAGCCTGATTCGGTGATGGGGCAGGTCGCCCACCCGTCATCGCGAATGCCCACGAACCATGTGACTGCTTGCCGGTGATGGATGTGGTTCGGCCAGGCGAGCGCGATCAACACGTTCACATCGAGAAGGTGGATCAGCTGTCCTCTCCGGCGGCCTCGACCATCTCGGGGGTGATGGGCGCCGCACCCTCTCGAACCACGAAGACGGGCACGTCCATCTCGTACGCGAGGTCGGGCTCGGGGGAGAGCGCCTCCCGGAGAAGCCCGGAGACCACAGCTCCGAGGCTCTCTCCGCGCTGCCTGGCCAGAGACCGGGCGGCCCGTAGGAGTTCGTCGTCGAGGTTCAAGGTGGTACGCATGACGCATCATAGCATCAGCGCATCACGATGACAAGATCAAAGCGCGGCGGTGCACCGACTACGGCCCCCGGGCCCACACCAGCGGTCAGGGCCTGGCTCGCGCCTGCCCCAATGCCCACGCCGCCGCCTCGGCGACCGTTGCGTCCTCATCCGACAGCGCCGCAACCAACTCTCCCACTGCCTCCGGGTCGGGCGTATCACAAGCCGCCAACCAGTTCCCCAACGCGATGACCACGTTGCGGCGGAGCCCTGCGTACCCCGCCCGCCGTATGGCCGACCCGCGCGTGAACGCATCCCACTCGTCCTCGGTCATGCGCATGAGGTCGACGAGCGCCGGCCCGTCGGTCGTGGGAATGAGGGCCGCAGCTCCATTTCCGGACACTTCAGCTGAAACGTCTCCCTCTTCGGGCGCCGCTTCCCAGTCCACCTCCCATGCTTCCCGCGCAGCATAATCCCGCTCCGCGGCCGCCTCCGCGAAGCGCACGTTCCAGGGACACACCTCCTGGCAGATGTCGCACCCGTAGATCCGGTTGCCCATGAGCGGCCGTAGCTCCGTGGGGATCGGCCCGCGGTGCTCGATGGTCAGATACGAGATGCACCGGGTCGCGTCCATCACCGGCGCGCCGGTCTCGTCCCGCCCGAGGAGCGCCCCGGTCGGGCAGGCGTCGAGGCATGCGCGACAGGAGCCGCAGTGGTCCGCTTTGAAGGGTTGGTCGGGCTCGAGCTCGACATCGGTGAGCAGCACCCCGAGGAAGAACCAGGAACCGCGCTTCGGGTTCAGGATCATCGTGTTCTTCCCGAACCAGCCGATGCCGGCGCGCCGCGCCAGATCGCGCTCGAGGATCGGGCCGGTGTCGACGTAGGCGCGCCAGCGCGCGGGGGGCGCGACGCCATCGGTCGCGGCGGCTCCCTCCTCCAGCCACCTCCCCAGCGCCATCAGCTTCTTCTTCACCACCTTGTGGTAGTCGCGTCCACGCGCATAGCGCGCGATCACGCCGCGCGATGGGTCGTCGGGCACACCCGGCGGGTCGTCCTGGAAGTACTCGTGCGCGACCACGACTACACTGCGCACCCCGGGCAGCGTCTCCCCGAGATCCGCACGCCGTGCGACGGAATCCTCGCGGCTGAGATACCCCATCTCTCCGTGACGCCCCTCCGCGAGCCAACTCCGGTAGAAATCCAGGTGCTCGCTGGCATCCGGGCGCGCGATGCCGACGGGGGAAAAGCCGAGCGCCTCTGCCTGGGCAAGCACGCGCTCGGTGATCCGCAGCGCCATCAGTTCATCGTGGGATCGAAGGGCATCCGGGACAGGAGCGCGTACTCGGATCCCTTCCGGTTCAGCACCCGGCTCCAGAGCGTGTCCGGATCGTCGGTGAAGATGTCCTCCTCGCGCGCGGGGTCGACGATCCATGAGTTGTGCTCCATCTCCGACTCGAGCTGGCCGGGCCCCCACCCGGCGTAGCCCGCATAGACGCGCGCCCGAACAATCGCGGCCCGCACATCGGCGGACACGTCACCGACCAGGAAGCCGATCGAGCCGAACGCCAGGATGTCGGCCAATTCAGGGTGCGCCAGCTCCACCAGGAGCACGGGCATGGAGGGCTGCACCGGACCCCCCTCATGCAGCACCTCGCCGGGTGGAACCAGCTCCGAAAGCCGAGCCACGGCCTTCGCCACGGTGACGTCCAGCGAGCGGTTGAGGACCACCCCCATGGCCCCTCCGGCATCGTGCTGGCCGATCAACACGACGGTGTGCCGGAAGTTGGGGTCGAACAGGCCACCGCTGGAGATCAACAGGCGGCCGCGTAAACTCTCCACGACATCCCCGGGTTTCAGGCGAACAGGTGTTTCGGAAGGCGCGTTGCATCGCCCTCCGCAACGTAGAGCGCGGCCCGGGGAGAGCAAGAGACGGAGGGAGCGACCCCGACCCGCGCCCTCACGGCGCCTCGCGAGCCAGGTACCCATCTTGCCGCCCCTCCGCCCGCCACCTACCCTGCCCAAGGTCAAGACAGGGAAGTCGAACTCTGCTCCCGTCCCCCATTCGAGATTCCAACCATGCGCGCCAGAGCCGCACTCCTTTCCGCCGTCTCCATACTCGTCGCGAGCGGCACGTCCATGCCCCTCGCCGCGCAGAGCGCCTCGGCCGACCCCGTGCAGGTCCTCGTCGACCGCCTGACCCTGGACGGTTACAAGACGACCATCAAGGGCCTCACCCAGTTCGGCGACCGGAAACAGGGGACGAAACGCAATCGCGACGCCGTCGATTGGATCGAGGCGCAGCTCAAGGCCGTCGGGTGCACCAACACGGAGCGCGTCGTCTACACGTTCACCTCGCCCCCACCGCGGAACGCCGCCCAGGCCCGCACGGGTGGAGGCGGGGCACAGGAACCCCCCGACCTCACGACGCCCACGGGAGGCCTCGTCGGGCGGAACGGCAAGGGGCCGGGAGGCTCGACGATCTACGGCTACCGGGCGCGCACGGGCGTCAACCGCGATCCGATGGCGCAGCCGGACGAACGCATCCGTGCGCTCGACGCCGAGGAGTCCGTCGACGGCGAGCGGCAGGAAGTGTACTGCACGAAGGTCGGCACCGTGCACCCCGATCAGATGTACATCGTCGGCGGGCACATGGACGGCCACGGCGTCAATGAAGCGGTGAACGACGATGGCTCGGGCACGGCGCTCGTCATGGAACTCGCGCGCGTTTTCAGTTCGCCCGACGTCAAGACTGACATCTCGATCCGCTTCGCGCTCTGGAACAACGAAGAGACGGGCTTGAACGGTGCTGGTGCGTACGTCGAACAGCGCCAAGCGCTGCAAGGGCAGGAGAGTCCGAAAGGGTCCGGGAAGTATCCGGAGCCCCGTTGGCTCGGCATGATCCAGCACGACATGATGATGTGGGACCACGGCGCGCCCCGCGCGGACGGCACCGTCAGCCGCGACCAGCGTCCCGAGGCCGACGTCAACATCGAGTTCCAGTCGAACTCGCCGATGGCCGACGCGGCGAGGGACCTCGCCTTCCACTTCAAGGCCGCGGCCGACGCCTATACCACGGACTACCCGGCGACCGTGGGTCCGCACATGACGAACACGGACTCGGGGCGCTTCCAGGACATCGTGCCTTCGATCAGCCTCCGGGAGAACGAACGGGGTGCGCAGACCGGCGCGGGATGGAACCCGACCTGGCATCAACCGCTCGACGTATGGACCACGTTCACGGACGACGACTTCCGGCTCGGCCTGAACGCGGCACAGACGACGCTCTCCGCGCTCGCCCAACTGACGAATGCCACGGTGGGCGCCCGGTGAAACTCATGCTCGCCGCGATCCCACTCGCGGCGGCCCTGCTGTACACGGCCCCCCTCGCCGCACAGAATGCGGAGCCGGACACGGGGAGGGCCATACCGGCCGAGCGGACTGCCGTCACGCAACATTCGGTCACCGTGGACGGGAAGGAGATCCGCTACACGGCGACGGCCGGGAACCTGCTCGTGCGGAACGCCGACGCGCAGGCGACCGCCAGCATGTTCTACGTGGCCTACACGGTGGACGGCCCGGAGCGAACGCGGCGGCCCGTGACCTTTTTGTTCAACGGCGGGCCCGGATCGGCGAGCATCTGGCTGCACATGGGGTCCTTCGCGCCCGTCCGGGTCGACGTGCCGAACGCGGCCGGCGCGGGGTCCGCTCCCTACGCGCTCGAGCCGAACGCAAGCAGCCTCATCGATCGGTCGGACCTCGTGTTCATCGACGCGGTCGGCACGGGGTTGAGCCGCATCGTGGGGAAGGGCGAAGGGAAGGACTTCTTCGGTGTCGATCCGGACATCCGCTCGTTCGCCGACTTCATCACGCGCTACGTCACCGTGAACGCACGGTGGAACTCGCCGAAGTTCCTGTTGGGTGAATCGTATGGCACAACCCGCGCGGCGGGGCTGGCCGAAGCGCTGGACCGGCGGGGGATGCCGCTCAATGGGGTGGTATTGGTGTCGTCGTGGCTGGACGGATACGTCGATTTCGGCAACCCGCCCTTCGCGCTCGACGTCCCCTACACCCTGTACCTGCCGACGATGACGGCGACGGCGTGGTACCATCACGCGCTACCGGACCAGGGGCAGGACCTTGAGACGGTCTTGCGGACCGTACGGGACTTCGCGCTGGGCGACTACGCGCACGCGCTCGCGAGGGGAAAGAATCTGTCGGACGCCGAGCGCACGCGCGTCGCAGGCGAGCTACACCGGTTCACGGGTCTCCCGGTCGACTTCATCGAGCGCGCCAACCTGCGCATCACGCCCGAGCGGTTCGAGAAGGAACTGCTTCGCGGCGGGCGCAGAACGACGGGCCGTCTGGACTCGCGCTATCTCGGCATCGACCATGACGCAGCCGGGGAGTCGCCCGAGTACGACGCCGCCGACGCCGCGATCTCGGGCGCCTACACGAGCGCGTTCAACGACTACCTGAAGGTCGACCTGAAGTACGACGCGGACCGCGTGTATCAGACGTCCGGAGACGTAGGCGACTGGGACTGGCATCATCGCACGCTCGGCGGGCAGTATCCGATGTTCGACGTGTCGGAAGACCTGCGTCAGGCCATGACCACGAACCCCGAGTTGAAGGTCTTCTCCGCGAATGGCTATTACGACTTCGCGACGCCCTTCTTCGAGACGGAGTACACGCTCGACCACATGGGACTCGATCCGTCTCTCTACGACAACATCAGCTACGGGTACTACGAGTCCGGGCACATGATCTACCTGAACGCCGAGTCGCTCGTGGCGCTGAAGCGGGACCTCGCGGCGTTCTACGATCAGACCCTGGGAGGGTAGGCGGGACGGTCAGGGCCCGGTCAGGGCCGCTCCGAAACGTCCTTGAGCACGTACGCGCGTCCTTTCCACTCGACGTGCCGGCCGCGCGTCCAGGAACGCCCGAAGATGTACAGCGAGACGCACGCGCCGAGCGGGTAGAGGAAGCCGTACCCGAAGGGCGCCCCCATCCGCACGGTGAAGACCGTCCAGAGCAGCAGACTCAGGCTGACCGTCGTCGTCGCCCACACCCACAGCCCGCTCCCGCCCACGCCGAAGAGCGCCGCGACGAGCGCAACCGGCGGCAGGAGCCAGAGCACCAGGCCGCCGAGCATAGAGGCCGGAGCAACGAAGGGACGGAGCGGCCGGGGCATCGACTGGAGGCCGCCCGTGACGATGTTCTTGGACCAGCCTTCTACGAGCCCGTCGAGCGACCGGTACATGCGCGTCGCGAAGGCGTCGTCCGCCCTGCGCAGGACGCGCGTGCGTCCCTTCCGCACCGTGCGCTGCGCCAGCGCCAGGTCCTCGACCACCTCGTCCCATCC
>JBBSOM010000196.1:0-5852 GCA_038259715.1 Longimicrobiales bacterium | reverse complement strand
TGGGCGACCTTCCGGTAGTCGAAGTCCGCGAACGCGGTGCGGAAGTTCTCGCGCTTGCGCAGGATCGTCAGCCAGGAAAGTCCGGCTTGGAAGCCCTCCAGGCAGATTTTCTCGAAGAGCCGATCGTCGTCCGCGACCGGGAAGCCCCACTCGTGGTCGTGGTAGTGGACGTAGTCGTCGGCGGCGCCGCGCACCCAGAAGCAGCGGGTCGGGACGGAGGCGTCCAGGGTCATCGCGGCATATCTGCGGTCACTGGGCTTTGGGCGCGTTGGACATTCGCTTCGGGAAACGCAGAGTGTAGCGTCTCTGCGACCCCTCCCGCACCCGGAGCTCTCACCCGGTGCTCGCTCCCTCTTGTGGACGACCACGCCGGTCCCCCACCCTACCGCCCACGCTTCGCTTCATTCCCTCGCCCTCGACCCAAGCCGCCTGTGCGCGTGGCGCCTCGATCCTGGCCGTCTCCCTTCCACCCCGGGTTGCTCGGAGGTCTCATCGTCCTCTGGGCCTGCCTACCTGACACGGGCAGCCGGGGCTGGGAGTGCATCGCCCCCGCGAACGCGGGCGGTGGCTGGGACCTCACCTGCCGCTCCGTCGGCGAAGTGCTCCGGCAGCTCGACCTGTCGCCCGGCCTGGTACGCACGACGAACCTTCCAGGCGCGGGAGGCGGCGTCGCGTTCGCCAACGCGGTCGCGCAGCGCGACGAAGACCCGACCGTCCTGATCGCGGCCAGCCCCTCCACCACGCTGCGGCTCGCGCAAGGTCAGTACGGCAGCCTGACCGAGGACGACGTGCGCTGGGTCGGCGCGGTGGGCGCGGAGTACGGCGTGCTCGCGGTGGCCGCCGATGCACCCTGGCACACCCTGCCTGAACTGCTCGACGCCTGGCGGGCCGACCCAGGATCGATCGTGGTGAGCGGCGGCAGCGCCGTCGCCGGCCAAGATCACATGAAGGTGCTCCTCCTGGTTCATGCCGCAGGCATTGATCCGCGCATGATCCGGTATGTGCCCTTCGACGGGGGTGGCGAGGCGATGACCGCGCTCCTCGGCGGCTTCGTGCAGGTCTTCTCGGGCGAAGCGTCCGAGGTCGAGGGTCAGATCGCCGCGGGGCGGATGCGCGTGATCACCGTGTTGGCGCCGCAACGTGTCGAGGGCCGCCTCGCCGACGTGCCCACCGCGCACGAGGCCGGGCTCGACGTGGACTGGGTGACGTGGCGCGGCTTCTACGTGCCCGGAGGCATCGGAGATGTGCGCTACCGCGAATGGGTCGACATCATGCGGAAGGTCGGGACCTCCCCCGAATGGGAAGCCGCGCGCAAGCGGAACCGGCTCGACCCCTTCTTCATGGTGGGCGACGACTTCGAGGCCTTCGTGAAGAAGCAGGTGAAGGACTTCCGCGAGATGTCCCGCGACATCGGGTTGTTGAAGTGAGCGCCGCCGAATTGGGTGGCGGCGGCGTGGGCCGTACTGACCGCGTCGTCGGGGCCGTCCTCGTGGCGCTCGGCCTCGGAGTCGCCGCCGATACGTCGACGTTCGAGGTGGCCTTCCTCACCGACCCGGTCGGGCCGAAGGCCCTCCCCGGACTCGTGGCCGTCATCTTCCTGGTCGCCGGAGCGGCGCTCCTGGCTCGCCCTGGAATCCCGCGCACGTGGCCACCACGCGACGTTCTGGTCCGCATGACCGGCGCCGTCGCGGCCTTCGGCCTGTACGCCGTCGTGCTGGCGCCGCTCGGCTTCGTGGTCGCGACCACCCTTACGGTGGGCGCGCTGTCCATGCTCTTCGGTGGCCCCTGGAAGCGGAGCTTCGCGGCCGCGCTCGGCCTCTCGGTGGTGCTCTGGTACCTGTTCGTATGGGTGCTCGGCCTGCTCCTCCCGCTCGGCTCGATCTGGGAAGCGCTGTGGATGCGCTGACGCACCTCGTCGGCGGGTTCGCGGTCGCGCTCCGCCCGATCAACCTGGGGCTGGCCTTCGGCGGCGTCTTCATCGGCACCTTCGTCGGGATGCTCCCCGGCATCGGGCCCATCAACGCGATCGCCATCCTGATCCCGATCACGTACGCCGCCGGTCTCCCGCCCGAGTCGGCACTCATCCTGATGACGGGCATCTACTACGGCTCGCAGTACGGGAACTCGATCAGCACCATCCTGCTCAACGTGCCGGGCACGGCCTCCGCGGTCGTGACCGCGCTCGACGGGTATGCGATGACCAAGCAGGGGCGCGGCGGCTCCGCGCTGGCGATGTCCGCGATCGCGTCCTTCTTCGGGGGAACCGTCTCGATCTTCGGGCTCGTCCTGTTCGCGCCGCTTCTCGCCGAGTGGGCCATCCGCTTCGGCCCGGCCGAGTATTTCGCGCTCATGGTCTTCGCGTTCGCGGCGCTCTCGAGCCTCGCGGGCGGCAGCCTGATGCGTGGACTCGCGGCGACGGCGTTCGGCCTGCTGCTCGCGACGGTAGGGCTCGACCCGAACAGCGCGATCCCGCGCTTCACGTTCGGCCAGATCAAGCTGCTCGACGGCATGGACTTCGTGGTCGTGACCATCGGGCTCTTCGCGGTGAGCGAGGTGCTCCAGTTGCTGGAGGAGACGGAGCGTGGGAGCGCCGCGGCCGGCGCCTACGGGCGCGTGATGATCACCATGCAGGAGTTCCTCTCCACCGTCGGCACCATGGTCCGCAGCAGCGTGCTCGGCTTCCTGGTCGGCGTACTCCCCGGGGCCGGAAGCACCATCGCGTCGTTCCTGGCATACAGCACCGAGCAGCGCGTGTCCGACCGCGAGGGCACGTTCGGCAAGGGCGACATCCGCGGGGTTGCGGCACCCGAAGCCGCCAACAATGCCGCGGCCAACGGAGCCATGATCCCCCTGCTCACGCTCGGCGTGCCGGGGAGCGGCACCACGGCTGTCCTGCTCGGGGCGCTGCTCGGGCTCGGCGTAACGCCCGGCCCGCTTCTGATCCAGGAGCAGCCCGACCTCTTCTGGGGGCTCGTGGCCTCCATGTACATCGGCAACCTCTTCCTGCTCCTGCTCAACCTGCCGCTGGTCGGCGTGTTCGTACGCGCCCTGACCCTGCCGAGATGGTTCCTGCTTCCCGGCGTGGCGGCGCTTTCGTTCGTGGCGGTCTACGCGGTCAACCAGAGCCCCTTCGACCTCGTGCTCATGACGGGCTTCGGGGTGGTTGGATGGCTCATGCGCCGGACCGGCTTTCCGCTCGCACCGGTCATCCTGGGCCTGGTCCTCGGCCCCCTGATGGAAAAGAGCCTGCGCCGCGCAATGGCGCTTTCCGGCGGGCATTGGGGCGTCCTGTTCGACTCCCCCATCGCGATCACGCTCTGGGGGCTCGCAGCGGCGAGCCTCGTCGTGCCGCCACTGCTTTCGCGACGGGCTCGGCTGGCCGTCGCCGATGTGCGAGGCGAGACGGACTAGCGGTACCGGCCGACACTCACCCGAGCCGCTCGAGCACCTCCACCGCGGCGGCCCGCCGCGACAGCCGGCTGGCTTTCCCCTGGAACATCAGGCCCGACCCACCCCCGCGCCCGCCCAGCAACTCCGCCACCTGACGTCCCGCCGCGGCCAGGTCGATGCCGGCCACTTCCCCGGCAGCCAACACGAACGCGCCGTCCTCCCCTTCGCCCTCGGCCGTCGTCAGGAACACCACGCGGTCGGGCGCCAGGCGACCCACCTCCTTCGCCGCGCGCTGCAGGAACGGAAGGTCGCGCCCAGGCCAGTGTGCGACGAGAACGCGTCCGTCGCTCGCCGCCAACGCCGACGCCGAGACGTCGGCCAACGCCTCTTGTAGCTGGCGGACCGCGCGCTCGGCGTGTTTCAACTGTTCGAGCTTCGCCTCTACGCGCGTCACCAGGTCGTCGTCGGACGTGCCCAGGATCTCGCGGAGCCGGGCGTTGCGCCGATGGTGGACCTCGTGGAGCCGGCGGAATCGCCCGCCGGCCACCCACGACAGGCGCGTCCCGCCTCGCATGCCCTCCGTGCCCAGCAGCTTGAGCGCTTCGATCTCCGATGTGGACGCGCAGTGCGTCCCCCCGCATGTGTTGAGATCGATCCCCTGGATCTCCACCAGACGGATATCTCCGGTGTGCCCCTCGGGCAGCCCCCGGGAGCGGACCGAGAGCGCGGCATACGCTTCGGGGCCGACCCGACGCATCGTGACGGGGCGGGCCGCATGGATCTCCGCCGCCACGGCCTCCTCCAACTCGGTCACGCGCGAAGTATCGACGTCCCGGCTGTCCAGCTCGATGTCACACGTCGCCTCCCCGAGGTGGAAGGAGGTGGTGCGCCACCCGAAGCGCCGCTCGGCGACCGCGGTGAGCAGATGCTGCGCGGTGTGCTGCTGCATGTGATCGAAGCGCCGTGCCCAGTCCAGCACCACGGTCACACGGCCCGTCGGCAGTGCGGGCTCCGCGCCCACCAGGACGTGACGGATGACCCCGTCCACCTTCCGGACATCGATGACGGGGACGCCGCCCACGGCGCCCAGGTCGGCCGGCTGCCCGCCCCCCTCCGGGAAGAGGATGGTGTCGGCGAGGACCACGAAAGGGTGGCCATCCTCCTCCCCTCGCGAAAGCACGTCGGTCTCGAGTCGGGTCAGCCTTGGGTCACGTTCGTAGGCGGGAATGTGCGGCACGCTCTACCTCACCGAGTCGGGGACCACTGTGTCGGGGAGCACCATGTCGGGCCTCATCGTGTCGGGATTCACCGCGGAAAGGGTATCGGCGAGCGGAGCCCCGGGCTCCGCCTCGACGGTTGGCACCGAAATCGGCGGTGGTTCATCGGGGATCACCACGTTCCGCCCCGCGAGCCTGGCCAGAATCAGGTCTCTCCTCCACTCCATCCGTCCCGGTTTGTATGCCGGATTCGACGACAACGGCTGCGGCAGCGTGGCCGCGAGCGCGGCCGCCTGATCACGGCTCACCCGCTGCACCGCGACGCCGAAGTATTTCCGGGAGGCCGCGCCGACCCCGAATAGACCCGGGCCGAGCTCGGCTGTATTGAGGTAGAGTTCCAGGATCCGGTCCTTTCCGAGGAAGAACTCGAGCCGCCGAGCCACCACGAACTCCGCGGCTTTTCGGGTCAGTGACCGGTCGGGTGTGTAGTAGAGGTTCTTGGCGAGCTGCTGGGTGAGCGTGCTGCGGCCTTTGATCTCATCGCGATGCGCCCGGTAATAGGTCACCGCCTGCCCGAGCGCCGCACGGTCCTCGGCGCTCCACCAGGAGAAGGAATCGCCCCCCGCCCAATGGACCTCGTCGGCGAGGGCCTTCCAGTCGATCCCGTGGTGTTCCCGAAACCGATCGTCTTCCGATACGAGCACGGCGCGCACCAACGCCTTCGGCATTTCATCCAGCGGGACCCAGTCCTGCACCCCTTCGTAGGCCTCGTCGGCCCGCGCGGCCTGCCGTTGCCGATAGAGCATGAACGATGTCGGCGATGGATCGACCCACCGCAGCACCCACGGCCACGGGAGACCGATCCAGACCACGACCGGCACCGCGACGAGAACGAGCAGCGGGAGCAGGACCCTACGGCGGAATACCTGATTCATACGCATGCGTACCCGCTACGCATTCGCCGGAGCCGCGCGGCGTCGGAGCCGCCGCATATCGGCGCCGCGAGGCGTCGGAGCCGCGAGGCCTGGACGATGGCCGTCGCCGCCGCCAACCTACGGACGGCCCGACGCATCGGTCGTCGGTGAACTCACAACCGGGTGACCTCTGCCTTGCCGGTCCTGCCCGTCGTCCAACTCATCGTCGGCATCGGGCTTCTCACGCTTGGAGCCGACTCGCGGGTCCGCGGCGCCGCCGGGCTCGCCGTGCGCGTCGGGCTGTCCCCACTGGTCATTGGTCTGACCGTCG
>JBBSOM010000195.1:0-5857 GCA_038259715.1 Longimicrobiales bacterium | reverse complement strand
GCGCCGGACGATGGGGACACCTGGCTGGCCGAAGCCTACTACTTCGCGTACTGGGCACAGGACTACGACAGCGCTCTGGATCGGCTCGCCCGGACCCTCGCCGTCCGTCCCAGCGACGCGGATGCCCTCTCGCTCAAGGGCTTTGTGGAGCGACGCCAGGGGCAGTGGGCGGATGCGGCCGAGACGATGACCGCGGCCCTGCAGGTCGATCCCACTTCATATACGACCACCGTGGTCCTGGCCGAGATGCTCATGCGGATGAGAGAGTATCCGAGGGCCGAGCGTCTGCTGGACCGGGCCATCGCCATTTCGCCTGGGAGCGAGGCGGCGTACGCGCAGAAAGCGCTGCTCTACCTGAACGGCTCGGGTGACACGGTTCGCGCCCGCGAGGTCCTCGAAGCGGCACCGACGCTCTCCTCGAAATACCGCGCGGTTCCGGCCCTTGCGGCCCTGTTCAGAGGCGACACCGAGGGCGCGCTGGAGTCCTTGCGAAATCCTGAGACCGTCGAGGGCGATACGGCGCGCTCCTTCGACGAGCTCCAACTGCTGGGCCTCGTCTATCGACTTCAGGGCGACGACGTACGGGCGGCCGCCTACGGGGACTCCATCGGGAGGATGATTGCCGATGAGAGCCGTCTGTCGGAGCCGGTCCACGGTGCCAGAGGCGTGTTGCGGCTCGCCGAATCGAGCAGTTACGCAGCCGTCGGCGCCGCGCTGGCCGGCAATGGCGAGGAGGCCGTCATACAGGCAGAACGAGCGGCGGCTTTGCTTCCCCTCGCAAGCGACGGGTATGCGGGAACCGAAATCCTCGAGCGCCTCGCCGAGGTCTACGCCCTCACGGGCCGGAATCGTGCAGCCGTCGAGGTTCTTCGTCGCCTCCTCTCGGTACCCTCGCGGATCACACCCAAGGTCCTTCGGGTCCACCCCGCCTATCGCGACCTGCGCGCGGATCCGGCTTTCCAGGCGCTGCTCGGCGACTGATCCTCACGGGCTGCTAACGGCAGGGTAACGCCCGACAATCGCCTCTCCCCGACCTTCGTGGACGACGACTCCCCTCACCTCTGTGAGGGGGCCAGTCGATTCGTCGTCTTTCAGCACGGGGGGGGGACATGATCGCTCGCTTGTTCGGACCGAGCGGGGCCCGGATTCCAACGGCAACGGCTCTGCTCTTGTTGGCATCCGTCGTGTTGGCGCCGGATCGGGCCAACGCGCAGCAGACCGGTGTAATTCAAGGTGTCGTCTCGCAGGCGAGTGGAGCCCTCGTCGCCAACGCCCAGGTGTCGATTTCGGGGCTGAGCATCGGCGGCCTGACGAACGCCGAGGGGCGCTTCCAGTTGATGGGCGTGCCCGTTGGGGAACACGAGGGTCGGGTGGACCTGATCGGGTACCGGTCTCTGACGCAGACGGTGACGGTCGCGGCCGGCCAGACCGTGACGTTGAGCTTTCAGTTGGAGCTGTCGGCCATCTCCCTCGACCAGATCGTGGTGACCGCCACGGGTGAACAGCGGAAGGTCGAGGTGGGCAACGCGGTCACCACCGTGGACGCGTCCAAACTGGCCGACCAGTCGGGCGCCACGAACATCGCGGCCCTGATCCAGGGCAACGCAACGGGCGTGACCATCACCGGGTCGACCGGAACGCTCGGAAATGCAACCAACATCAAGATCCGGGGCAATTCCAGCATCAACCTGAGCAATACCCCGCTCGTTTACGTCGACGGCGCCCGGGTGGGAACCACAGCCCGTGGCCGCGGCGTCGGTGGAGCGGCGTCGGACCGGATGCAGGACTTCCTGCCTGACGAGATCCAGTCCATCGAGGTCATCAAAGGACCGGCGGCGGCTACGCTCTACGGCACGGAGGCCGCTGCGGGCGTGATCAGGATCACGACCAAACGCGGCGCGTCGGGCAAGGGCCGGATGTCCGTGTCGACCGAGTATTCGCTGACCCAGGACCGGAAGGACTATCCGTTGCGGGGGTGGAACCCGAACATGGACCTCGGGCCCCAGTACCAGGACACCACGTATCTGATCGACGCCCTGAAAGGGTATGAGGACGTGCCCAATGCCAGGGCGTACTACAATCCGTTCAGGACGGGTCAGAAGAAAAAGATCGGCGTGACGGCCAGCGGGGGTAAGGACGACTTCAGCTACTACACGTCGCTGGACTGGACCGACCAGACCGGTGTGTTCTATACCAATGCCCAGAACGCGGTACACGCCCGCGGCAATTTCACGTTCCGCCCGAACGACGATCTCGACGTCACGTTCTCCAACGGGTTTGTCAGCAGTACAACAGACTTCAACTACAGTGACGGGGAGAGTTGGGGGTACATCGGAGCGGTGCTGCTCGGGCATCCGGAGTTCACTCCCCTCAACCGAGCGGACCCCACGTCCGGCGGGTCTCCCATGGTGACCTGCCCTCTGGCGTTCGAAACCGCGCGCACCACGGGCCAGAGCCTGGCTTCCGTCACGCCCGGACTATGTGGTGAGTTCGACCGGGGGTTCCAAGGCTCGAACAACTTCGATCGCCTGCGCACCATGGACAACCAGCAGACGTTGGAGCGCTATACCGGCTCGGTGGCGCTTCGGTACACCCCGACGACTTTTTCCACGTCCCGCCTGAGCATCGGATACGACTCGTACTCGGAACGTGGCTACAACATGATTCCGAACGTCCCGCTGAAGGTGCGGGATTCCAACCCGACCCGGAGCGTCAGTGACGTACTCGGCCGGATCCTCACGCTGGACGGCACCACGGCGCTCAATTTCGACCTCACGCCCAACTGGGTTTCCGAGACCACGTTCGGCATCCAGTTCTATCGCGACATCACCGAGACCACGGGCGCGGTGGGCCGGGACTTCCCTCCTGGAGCCGCCACCGTCGGGAACGGTGCGACCCGAGATGCGAGCGAGGACTTCGTGGAGGTTCGCACCCTGGGGCTCTTCGCGCAGCAGCAATTCAGCTACGCGGACCGGCTCTTCATCACGCCAGGCGTGCGGTTGGACAACAACAGCGCGTTCGGCTCAGGCCTCGGGGCCATTCTCTACCCCAAGGTCAGCCTGTCGTGGGTCACGAGCGACGAGAGTTGGTTTCCCAAGGGAATCTTCGACGCGCTCCGACTTCGCGCCGCGTGGGGAAAAGCGGGAAAACAGCCCGGTCCGTTCGACGCCGTGACTCTGCTTGCCGTGACGTCGGTATCGCTCCCCGACGGCTCGACGGGCGCGGGTTTCGTACCCTCTCGCCGAGGCAATGAGGGCTTGAAGCCCGAGACCGGGTCGGAGATCGAAGCCGGATTCGACGCCGACATTCTGAACAGCCGGGTGGGCATGGAGGTCACGTACTTCAACCAGGTGACCAATGACGCACTGATCCTGAAGCCCGTGCCGCCGTCCACGGGCTTTTCACAGGGCGTCTGGGACAATGTGGGGCAAGTGAAGAACAGCGGAGTGGAATTGGGAATCAACGCGACGCTGCTCGATCGCCAGAGTCTCACGTGGGACATGAGAGCCACGTATACGCACATCAAGAGCGAGATCACGGAACTGGCTGCGCCCATCGCGATCGGCGGTCGCGGGTTCCAGGAGCACAGGGTGGGCTATCCCTTCGGCGCCTACTTCACCTATCCCGTCACCCTGGGCGCGGACGGCACGGTCCAGGTGGCGTCCGAACGGGTGTTCGCGGGGCAGCCCACGCCCTCGTATCAGGGATCGTTCAGCACGAACCTCTCGCTCTTCGGCGGGAAGCTCGCGCTGTATGGTCTCGTGGAGTACCTGGGCGGCCACAAGAACATGAACTACACCGAGTCCTACCAGTGCCGGAGCGTCTTCGGCACGTGCGCGGCCAAGTACGAACGCGACGCGAACGGGAATCCCACGGAGGAGGCCCTCCTCAAGAGCGGGGCCGGGGCCGGCGCACAGCCGTACCTGTTCCTGTACAAGGCCGACTTCGCCAAGCTGCGCCAGGTCTCCGCTCGCTTTGCGCTTCCCGGGAGCTGGGCTCAGCGAATCGGCGCGGAGTCCGGGAGCCTCACCGTGGTCGGCAGCAACCTCTTCACGCTCACGAACTACCCCGGGACTGACCCGGAGATCAACAGCCAGGGTCGGTCGGACGCTTCGCAGAGAGAATTCTTCAGTTCAGGGATTCCCGCGGAGGTCGGGTTCCGTTTCTCGCTGGTCTACTGAGCACGCCTGACGGCTGAGATACACGACAACCACTTTGGCCAACGATCAGCGAGGAAGTCGAACGATGCGCATATATGAGAAGGGCGCTTTCAGGCGCGGATGGAGTGTGGCAGCGGCGATCATGGTCCTCATGGGCACCGGATGCGATTCGCTTCTCGAGGTAGACGACCCGGTCAACCTCACGCCGGACGACCTGGCGGGCGACGCACCCGTGGACCTCACGATCAACGGAATGCGGGGCGCGTTCCAGGAGATGATGGACAACTACGTCCTCCATACGGGGATGCTGACGGACGAGTTCGTCCTTTCCGGGACGTTCCCCTACCGGCAGGACATCGACGAGCGCGCAGTGCAGACCAACAATCAGGGCCTGCTGGGCGAACTCTACACGCCGCTGTCCGTCGCCCGCTTCATGGCGGATACGAGCGTCGTGATCCTGCAGGGCGCGCTCGACGGGGGAGGCGGTGACCCAAGCCCGTTGGCGGCCGGTATCGCGCTGGGCAAGTACTTTGGCGGATTCACGCGCGCGCTCCTCGCGGAGTCCTTCTGCAGGAGCCCGATCGCCGGAGGGAACGCCCTTTCGTCCGACGAACGGATGGCCGACGCGCTGGCAGTGTTCGGTGAGGCGGTGACCGCGGCCCAAGCTGCTGGGATGACCGATCTGGTCGCCGCGGCGCGGGTGGGTCAGGCACGGGCTCATCTCTGGTTGAAACAGTACTCCGAAGCCGCCGCCGTCGCCGCTCAGGTACCGGCCGACTTCGAGTTCAAGGCGTACTATTCCGCCAACTCGGTGGGCCAGTTCAACCGCGTGGCGGATGTCACGTACGCCCTCAACGATGCGCTGCGCTGGACGGTTGGAGACGGCACGGTCGACGCAGTCGGTCGGGAGCGGTGGGCCTACTTCGACGAGTGGGTCGCCATCGGGCTTCTAACCCCGCGGCCGGACCTCGAGTCGTTCAATCCGCTGATCCCGGTGGTACGTCAGATGAAGTACCAGACGGCGGATGCCCCCATCGTCGTGGCGTCGGGCTCCGAAGCGCAACTCATCATCGCCGAGCAGAAGATGAGGTCGGGGGATCGTGCGGGGGCGGAGGCGATCTTCAACAGCCTGCGCAACGCCCATTGGGGGCTTCCGCCCCTCACGCTTTCGGGGACGCTCGAGCAGGACCTGCCGATCCTGGCGCGGGAGCGCGCGCGGGAGATGTATCTGACGGGGGAGCGTATCGGCACGCTACGCCGCTTGTTGGCCGAGGGTATCGACCTTTTCCCGACGGGCAAGAGCGGAACGGATACGTGCTTTCCCCTGCCTGAGCGGGAAACCGATACCAACCCGAACTCGTGAGCATGGGCCGCACAGCGGCCGCGTTTCCCTGACCTGAACTCGGGCGCCGGGTGGACGAACACCCGCCCGGCGCCCGCCTCCCCACCCTGCCGGAGGCGGTGCGATGAAGATCGGATGGCGACACGTGGCGGTGGTGGGGTGGGTAGGCATGGCCGTGTCGGGGTGCGGACGCGCGGCGGATGCGCGGCCGCCGGGCTTGAGCTTCGCGCTCTCCTTTCCCGGCGACCGGAGCGAGGAGCCCCTTGATGGGCGGGTGATCCTCATGATCGCCAAGGACGGTTCCACGGAGCCGCGTTTCCAGGTTTCGTCGGGACCGACGGGTCAACAGGTCTTC
>JBBSOM010000194.1:0-5873 GCA_038259715.1 Longimicrobiales bacterium | reverse complement strand
CCGAGGAACTGTTGCGCTATCTGTCCTGGGGCACCCGGATGCGGGCTGCGATGAAGCGGAGGATCCGTGCGTAAGCTGATCCTGCTGATCGCGCTCGGGTTCGTGGTGAGCTACTACTTTCCCGACTCACGCCAGTGGCTGAAACAGTGGACGCAGCCCATCTGGATTCCCTTCGTGAAGTGGGACACGAAGGAGCAGATGGCCCAGGTCGCCCGTGGCGTAGTCCGGTCGGAGAGGCTGACGGGAGAACTCCCGGACCGTCGGAACTGGCGGAACTGGTTGGACTACAACTATTCGACCGAGTTGAAACAGGATCCCTGGGGATCCGTCTACCAACTCAAGGTGTTCGCGGACTCGATCGCGATCTGGTCCTACGGGCCCGACCGCATCCCGAACACCGAAGACGATTTTCAGGTTTCCCAGTTACGCGAACGCCGCCGCCGCTGACCTGGGGACGACGCCAGTCCGCCTCCCCACCGAGTTCCTTTGGATTTCCCCTCCGTCCGGCTCCTCGAACTCCTTCCCGTCTACGGGCCGTGGCTGCTTTTTGCCCTGGCCTTCCTGGAGACGTGCTTCCTGACCGGCCTGATCGTGCCGGCCGGTCTCGCCACGGTGACGGGTACGGCCCTGGCCCTCGACGATTCGCTCGGGCTCCTGTCGGTGGTGGGCGCGGTGTTCGCCGGGGGAGTGCTCGGGGACTCGGTAGGCTACTGGCTCGGACGGATTACGGGCGAGCGGGTCCTTCGCGGGGACGGCCGCTGGGCCCACATGCTCCGCCGTCGGGGATCGCTGCTCAACCGTTGGTTCGGACGCCATCCCGTGTACTCGGTCACGCTGGCGCGCGTCGTCTCGTTCGTCCGAACGGTCATGCCCATGGCCGCCGGCATGAGTCGCATCCGCTACGCCCGTTTCCTCGTGTACGACGTGCTTGGCCTCGTGGCTTGCGTGGGACTCTACGTCGCCATCGGCGCGCTCGCGCAGGAAAGCTGGGAGGCGGTGACCCGGGCGCTGGGCATCGGGGGCGCCGCGGCGTTCGCCCTGACCGCGATGGTGGTCTGGTGGACGCTGCGGTCGCGGGTCGCACGACGGCGCGCGAGGCGCGCGGGCGTGGACCCCGCTCGTGAGGCCGACTCAGGGTCCGGGAAGCGCGTGTGATGCGCAGCGTGGCCCTGACCGGAAACGTCGCGGCAGGCAAGTCGGCCGTTTCTGCATTGTGGGTCGCCGAGGGCGTACCGGTCGTCAGCGCCGACGAACTGGCCCGCCGTGCCGTGGAGCCGGGGTCGAGCGGCCTGGACGCCGTGCGCGAGACCTTCGGGCAGGGTGTGATCGCGTCCGACGGCTCCCTCGACCGGGGGGCGTTGCGTTCCCGGGTGTTCGGCAACGAGGAGGCGCGGAAGCGACTCGAGGCCATCGTGCACCCGAGGGTGTGGGCGCTGCGTGAGGCGTGGATGCGCGAGCGTCGTGAGGCGGGCGACCCCCTCGTCGTGGCCGAGATCCCGCTCCTGTTCGAGACCGGTCGTGAAGCCGACTTCGACGTGGTCGTCCTGGTCGACGCCCCTGCCGAAGTCCGCCTCGGGCGCCTGGTCGAGACCCGCGGCCTTGCCGAGGACGAGGCGCGCCGCATCATCGCCGCCCAGATGGATCCGGCCGAGAAGCGGCGACGCGCGGACATCGTCATCGACAATGCCGCATCGTTGGACGCCCTCCGCGCGCGAGCGGCGGAGGTGCTCGACGAAGTCCGGCAGGGCCTCGCGACACCCTTATCGCACCCCTCATCCGGCGCCCGGGGGCCTCGCATCCGCATGGATCTTCACCTTCACACCGACGCTTCCTGGGACTGCCTGTCCGACCCATACGCGCTGCTCGATCGGGCGGAGCGCGTCGGGCTCGGCCGCATTGCGATGACGGACCACAACCGGCTCGACGTGGCCCTGCGCATGTGGGAGGAATTTCCCGAGCGGGTCGTTCCGGGGGAGGAGGTCAAGACCGCGGAAGGCATCGACGTGATCGGCCTGTACCTGACCGAGGAGATCCCCAAGGGGACGCCGGCCCGCGAGACGATCGAACGTGTGCGTGCGCAGGGTGGGATCCCCTATCTGCCGCATCCCTACGCGAGCGGGAAGGGTGGGGGAGGGAAGTACGCGGAGGACCTCGCGCCGCTGTGTGACGTCGTCGAGGTCTTCAACGCACGCTTGCATCCGGGCCGGCTGAATGCGCCCGCTCACGACCTGGCCGGTCGTCATGGCAAACGGAGGGGCGTGGGCTCCGACGCGCATACGATCTTCGAACTCGGGGGAGCGTGGGTCGACCTCCCGATGCATCCCAATCGTCCCGAAGCCTTGCTGGCAGCGCTGGCCGAAGGGGTGGTCGAGGGACGGACGGCTTCGAACCTGGTGCACCTGGCGTCCACCTGGGCGAAGCTCCGCAAGAAGCTGCCCCGGTAGCGGCGTCGCCCCGGCTTTTCCTACCTTTCCATCTGCGGCCCCATTCGGTGGCCGCGTCTTGCGTCCCAGGTCATTCAAGGGTCAGGAGCCACTTCGTGAACTACCGCACGCCGGCCGCTCGGAAGTCCTCCGTACGCGCGGTGCACCACGCTCTTCTTGCAGCCCGTAAGGCCGTGCTCACCACCCACCTGAACGCGGACGGCGACGGCGTGGGCAGCGAAGCTGCCCTGGTTGCCTGGCTTCGTGCCAACGGAAGCGAGGCCTGGATCATCAATCCCACCCCGTTTCCCGACCAGTTCCGATTCCTGGTGGAGGATTCGTGGGTCGTGGAGGCCGGCTCGTCGTACGCTCGCGATCTCTGCGACCAGGCCGACCTGGCCATCGTGGTGGATACCGGAGAGGTGCAGCGTATCGGCCGGGTGCGCTCGCTCATCCGCGAACTGCCGACAGTGATCATCGATCACCACCAACCTTCGGATCAACCGATCGGTGGAATTTCGCTGCGCGATCCGGATGCCAGTGCGACGGGCGAGTTGGTGTACGACATCCTGCTTTCGGCGAACGGGCCCTGGCCCCGGGCCGCCCTCGACGGCGTGTATCTGGGGATCCTCACCGACACGGGCTCGTTTCGCTTCAGCAATGCGACGCCGGGCGGTCACCGGGTCGCGGCGGACCTGATCGAAAGGGGCGTGGATCCGGAGGTGATGTACGACCGAGCCTACAGCAAGGCTCCCGTGCGCCGATACCGTTTGCTCGAGAAGGCCCTGGCCACCCTGGACATCGACGAGGAATGGGGCATCGCCTGGATGGTCATCCCCCAGGACGATCTGGTTGCGTTGGGTGCCACCCAGGAGGATCTCGAGGGTATGGTGGATGTTCCGCGGGGCGTGGAGGGTGTGGAGGTCGGTCTCCTCTTCCGCCAGGCGAGCACCGGTGAGATCAAGGTGTCTTTCCGGTCCAACGGCGCCACGGACGTGAACCAGATCGCCAGGCGCTTCGGCGGTGGCGGACACATCAAGGCGTCGGGCGCGATGGTGCCCGGCCCGGTGGATGCGGCCGTGGAGGCCGTCGTGAAGGCGACCCGGGAATCCATGGCCAGGCAGAGAGCGGAGGCCCTTTGAGGAAGGCACCTGTGGAAGGGCGCTCGGACGAGCGGGCGGACGACCCCGGTGTGCCGGAGGCTCTTCCTCGCGCTCTGGCCGAGGCACGCCGCCGGTTCGGTGCGGAGAAGATGGACCGGCTCTGGGTCTTCCCGCCGATCCGTCGCGGCCGCCGGGAGCGCGGACTCGTCGCGGTGAGCACCTTCCTTGAAGGTGAAGAGAGACGGTGCGTGATTACGCTCGCGTACACGGCCGAGCGCACGGGCAAAGGGCTCACCCTCGAGCATGTCTTCCATGAGGAAGGCGACGCTCCGGCGGAACTTCTGCCCCGTGTCATGGAGGGCGTGGTCCGACGCGCGGGCAACGCCTATGGCGAGCCCCGGGAAGTGGAGATCGACATGTCCGCCGAGAAGTATCAGGAATTGCTCGACGAATTCGACCCCGCCCTGTGGGTCCTGGAACCGACGTGAGCGAACTCCTCTCGGTCCGCCCCTTCATCCGCCTGTTCGGCCGGTACCTGCGCGAGCAGGGATTGCCGGTCACGCACCAGCGCGAGGCGGTTGCCGAGACGGTGTTCGTGTCCGAGGAACATCTGTCGGTCGACGACATCGAGCGACGGCTCCGCGATCGGGGTGACCGGATCGGCAAGGCCACGATCTACCGAACGCTCGACCTGCTCGTGCGGAGCCGTCTCGCGGAGGAGCACGACTTCGGCGAGGGCTTCAAGCGCTACGAGCACCGCCTGTCGCGCCGACCCGTGCACGAGCACCTCATCTGCCTGGAGTGCGGCAAGGTCATCGAGTTCCAGTGCATCGAGATCCAGGGTGTGGAGTCCCGCATGGAGGCAAAGCACGGCTTCGTGCCTGCTCGACATCGCCTGGAGATATACGGCCTGTGTCGTGAATGCAACGAGAAGGGGGCTGCGCTGCCCTACCGGGGCCTGACGTGCCCGATCGAGACCGTGTAGGCAGCGCACGTGCCCAACCAACGAAACCCCGAAACGTCGGGCCGCGGTGGCGGTCCGGCGGGAGCGAATATCGTCGTGACACCGGCCGGACTCCCCCGAGGACTCGAGACGCTCCCCTGGGAGCTTCCCCACACCTTTCTGGGCCTCGACGAGGCCGCGGCGGACTTCGAAAAGGCCGCCGCCGTCATCCTGCCGGTGCCGTACGAGTCGACGACGTCGTATGCTGGAGGGACGCGTGTGGGCCCGCGGGGAATCGTGGAGGCTTCTCGCTATCTCGAGATGTACGATCAGGAGTTCGATTGTGAGGCCGGGGCGATCCTCGGGGTCCACACGCTGCCCGGGCTCGAGCTGACCCGCGCCGGCGCCACGCCTGCCATGGAGGAGCTCCGCGAGGCGTACGCCAAGGTGGCCGACGTGTGCGGCGACCGGTTCCTGATGATGCTCGGCGGTGAGCACAGCATCTCGTCCCCGGCGATCCTGGCCCAGGCGGCCCGGAGCGAGACCCGCCTCAGCGTACTCCAACTCGACGCGCACGCCGACCTGCGGCCGCAGTACGAGGGAACGCCCAACTCCCATGCCAGCGCGATGGCTCGAGTGCTGGACGATGCGGACGTGGTCGCCGTCGGGATCCGCGCCGTCAGCGACGACGAGATGGTCATCCACCGCGAGTCGGGTGCCTCGACGATCGTCTGGGCGGACGCTATGTGGGAGAACGACCGCTGGATGGATCAGGCGCTCGAGGCGTTGCGTCCGGATGTCTACATTACGTTCGACGTGGACTATTTCGACCCGAAGTACGTGCCGTCCACCGGTACGCCGGAACCGGGGGGCGGGGACTGGTACCGCACGCTCAAGTTCCTCAAGCGCGTCTACCTGGAACGCAACGTGGTGGCTGCCGATGTGGTCGAACTCGCGCCGACACCGGGGCTGCATGCTCCCGATTTCCTCGTGGCAAAGCTGGTGTACAAGCTGATCTCGTACCGCTTTCAGGAGCGGCTCGGGGGGTAGGGGGCTCTCCGACAGCGGGTTCGGGACTCCGGGGGCATCGCGCTCGGGGGGTGGGCGCTCTCCACCAGCGGGTTCGGGACACCCGGGCGCGTCGCGCTCGGGGGCCGCTTCGCTGCGGATGCTTCGCATCCGACCCCCGCTCGCACGACACGCCCGGGTGCCCCAAACCCTGTAGGTCGCGGGGGACGTCGGGTCCAACGCGGGGGCGAAACGTCGCGCTTGGGCGCCCCCCGGCTTGATCGCGGCGGGACGCCGCCCGACCTTTCCGGGGCGTCCTACTTATCTTCTCGCTTCAGGCGAATCGTGTCCGAGTCCGCATCCGAGCCTCCCCAGACTGTGCCGCCCGACTTCATG
>JBBSOM010000193.1:0-5875 GCA_038259715.1 Longimicrobiales bacterium | reverse complement strand
TCGGCGAGCACGTCACCCTGGGCGATCGTGTCGCCTTCGGCCTTGAGCCACCGTACGAGCTGCCCCTCCTCCATCGTGGGAGACAGCGCCTCCATATGGACTTTGGTCGCCATTATCCTTCACAATTGTGCTGGACCCGCACGCGCGCCGTCCGGGTCGAGTGGGTGGTTATCGGTAGAGGACCTTGTTGCAGGCCGCCACCACGCGATCCGCGTTCGGCTTGGCCATGGCTTCGAGACTCTTGGCATACGGCATCGGCGTGTCGGCCTGGGTGACGCGGAGAACCGGAGCGTCGAGGAAGTCGAAGGCCTCCTCCTGGATCGTCGCGACGATCTGTGCGCCGACCCCGACGTACGACCAGCCTTCCTCCACGTACACAGCGCGGTTCGTCTTCTTCACCGTGTTGATGATCGCGTCGACATCGAGCGGGCGCAGCGTCCGCAGGTCCAGCACGTCGGCCTCGATGCCGGACTTCTCCAGCTTGGCCGCGGCTTGAAGCGCCACATGGATCATCTTGCCGTGCGTGATGATCGAAACGTCCGAACCTTCGCGCTTGAGGTCCGCCACACCGAGTGGGATCACGAAGTCGTCGTCGTCCGGGACCTCGCCCTTGAAATTGTACAGCAGCTCCCCTTCGAGGAATGCGACGGGGTCGTTGTCCCGGATGGAGGCCTTGAGCAGCCCCTTCGCGTCGGCGGGGGTGCCGGGCACCACCACTTTCACGCCGGGCGAATGCAGATAATACGTCTCGACGGCCACGGAATGCTGCGCCCCGAGTTGCAGCGCGGCACCCGTCGGACCGCGAAAGACGATCGGCATCGGGAACTGGCCATTGCTCATGTAGAGCAGCTTCGACGCCGAGTTGATGACCTGATCGATCGCCAGGAAGGCGAAATTGAAGGTCATGAACTCGATGACGGGGCGAAGCCCTGCCATCGCAGCGCCGACGCCCAGCCCGGCAAAGCCCAGCTCGCTGATCGGCGAGTCGACCACGCGCTGTGGCCCGAACTGCTCGAGCATGCCCTTGGACACCTTGTAGGCGCCGTCGTACTCGGCCACCTCCTCGCCCATGAGGAAGACGTCCGGGTCGCGCTCCATCTCTTCGCGCAGCGCCTGGTTGAGCGCCTCGCGGTAGGTGATCACCGCCACGGGGCGTCCTCCTGGCCGTCCATCCGTAACCGCCCATGCTCATTCAGCTCGGCCCAGACGTGATTATAGAGCTCCTCGGGGCCGGGCGCAGGTGAATTTTCCGCGAACTCCGCGGCCTCGTTCACGATCTCCCGGACCTCGGTGTCCATCTCCTCCAGATCTCCCTGGGTGAGGTGCTTTCCCTCGAAGAGCCGCTCGCGCAGGATCGCGATCGGGTCCTGCTCATGGGTATAGCGCTCCACCTCGTCCTTGGAGCGGTACGTGCCTGACACGGGGTCGGACATCGAATGCCCGCGAAAGCGGTACGTCTGCACGTCCACGAAGCGCGGGCCGCCTCTGTCCCTGACCCCTTCGACCAGATCGCGGAAGTGCGCGTACGTGGCCAGCACGTCCTGGCCGTCCACCGAGGTCGACGGGATGCCGTACGCGCAGGCCTTCTCGGCGATCTCCGTAACGGAGACGCGCTTGAACGCGGTACCCATCCCGTACGCGTTGTTCTCTACCACATAGATGGCGGGAAGCTGCCAAATAGCGGCCATGTTCAGCGCCTCGTGGAAACCGCCCTGGTTGACCGCGGCGTCTCCCATGAAGCAGACGACGACGTTGTCTTCTTCGCGATACTTGATCTTCCACGCGATTCCGGTCGCCAGCGGCACCTGCCCGCCCACGATACCATGGCCGCCCATGAAGCGGACATGCTTGTCGAAGATGTGCATCGAGCCGCCCTTGCCACCCGAGGCGCCGGTGGCGCGCCCGTAGAGCTCGGCCATCACGGCGTTCGCCGGAACACCCTTGGCTATCGCCTGGGTGTGTTCACGGTACGCACTGATGACGTAGTCGTCGTCCCGGAGGGGCTTGATGCTCCCTGCCGCCACAGCCTCCTGCCCGATGTGCACGTGGCAGAAGCCGCCGATCTTACCGATGGCGTACGCCTCTTCGGCCTTCTCCTCGAATCTCCGGTACAGGAGCATCTCCCGGAGCAAACCGACGGCGCGCTCCGGCTCGATCTTGTGCTCGGCCAGCGCGTCGGCGCCCTGGGCGCTCTTCTTCGCGGTCTTGTCTTTGGTCTGGGTCATGGCTCTCAGTCGGTTCCTACGGTCGGCTTCCCCGGACGCCCAAGCTCGATCTGCACCAGATCCAGCGTCACCTGTTCCATCACCATCTCGGCAGGGGCGGAGACGTCGGCTTCCATTACATCGGTGATCCTGCCCGGCCCGCCTGCTTCGACTTCGCGGGCCTGCTCCTTGGCATGATAGCTGGAACGCACGAGCGGGCCCGACTCCACGTGACGGAAGCCGAACTCCTGCTCACCGACACGCTTCCAGTCGGCGAATTCCTCCGGCGTCACCCAACGGGCCACGGCAATGTGCATCGGCGACGGACGCAGGTACTGACCCAGCGTGAGGATGTCCACCGAAGCCTGGCGAACGTCTGCCATGGCCTGGCGGATCTCGTCGGGTTCCTCGCCCATCCCCAGAATGATCCCGGTCTTCGTGAGCATCGCCGCGTCCATCTTCTTCACGGCGCCAAGAAAAGAAATCGAGCGCCAGTACCGGCCACCGGGACGCACGTCCGGGTGGAGGCGTGATACGGTCTCGAGGTTGTGGCCCAGGATCTGGGGCCTGGCGTCGACCACCACCTTCAGCGCGTCTTCGTCGCCCTTGAAGTCGGGGATCAGTACCTCGACCGAGCATCCCGGGACCGCATCATGAATGCGCCGGATCGTGTCGGCGTAGATCGCGGCGCCGCCGTCGGGCAGCTCGTCTCGGTTCACGCTCGTGATCACCACGTGCTCGAGCGCGAGCTCGGCCACGCTGGCCGCGACCCGACGCGGCTCGTCCGTGTCCAGCTCCGTCGGCAGTCCATGGGCCACTCCACAGTACTTGCAGGCCCGCGTGCACACGTCACCGAGAATCATGAACGTCGCGGTGCCGGCCTCCCAGCATTCACCGATGTTCGGGCAACCGGCCTCCTCACATACGGTGTGGAGGGAGCTGCTTCTCATCATCTTCTTGAGCCGCAGGTAGTTCTGACCGCCGGGCGAACGGACCTTCAGCCAAGCCGGCTTGCGCGTCCGGATATCGATCGTGTCCAGGCCTTCGTGAGCCCGGATCCGGAAGGTCCCCTTCGGCTTGACGACCCCGGTGTCCTTCCCGTCGGGGGCATAACCTCGGGGAGCTTCCGTCTCGGTACTGCGCACGCTTCTCTCCTCCCCATCGGTGATCCCGCGCTGGACGTTGCCGGAGCGGATCGCATCCAGTCGAAACAGGTCCGTCGAAAGCTCTGCCGGCCCAACAACTGCGGGGCGTTTTCACCTCCGACCGAGCCTGAAATCATAAGCCGAGGCCGAGGCCCCGTACAAGGTAGGCGACTCCGAAGCCCAGGTATGTACCGGCCGCGTACCCGACCAGCCCGACGATGATCCCGGGCAAGACCAGCCCCGGCCATTCCCGGGCCACCGCGACCGCGAGGGCACTCGAGGGCCCGCCCACGGCGGCTTGCGAAGCCACCGAAAGGGTACCCAGGTCGAATCGGAAGACCCGTCCCAGGCCGTACGTCACCAAGCCATGCACACCGACAACCACGAGCGTGTAGAAGAAGACCACGACGCCGACCGCGAGGATCTGGTCGACCCGGGACCAGATTCCGATCACCACGAAGAAGAGCTGCAGCACCATGGTGCCGAGTTGAAGCGCGCCGTCGGCCCGGTGGAACCAGCGCGTGTGCCCGAGGATCAGCGCGTACGTGGTGAGCCACAGGATGGGCGGCACCTGCGGGATGACTCGCGCCGTCAGGTCGGACGCCGCCAGGAGGAGCATCCCGGCCGCGAAGAGCACCGACAGGTTCAGGGCCGACACGGGCGCGGTGGCGAAGAACGGGTGATGCGCGTCGGTCTGTCCATCGGCCCCGTCGGGCAACTGCGTCAGCCGCTCGGGCACGACCGGATACCACCGGCGGAGCCAGATCGGCAGGAGGAGCGTCGCCGCCATCCAGATGCCCGTGGTCATGGCGTCGGCCGCGGTCGCCCCACCCCACACTGAATCCGGGAGCTGGATCGCACGACCCACGGACACGAAGTTGACCGATCCGCCGGTGTACGTGCCGGTGAATACGCCCGCCAACTGCCAGCCATGCTCACCCAGCTGGGGCGCGAAGATCACAGCGCCGACGAAGGCTCCGATGACCGTGCCCGCCACGGCGAGGCCGAACGCTCCCAGCATCCGGGGGCCCGCGAGCTTGAGGTCCTCGAGGTTGACGGAGAGCAGGAGCCACGCGATCGCCAGCGACGTCACCGGGCCGGAGATCACGTCGTAGACGGGCGACGTTGCCGGCACGAAGCCGAAGTTGGAAAGGAGGGCACCGAAGATCAGCACAAGGAGCGAGGCCCCGAGCTTCGACATCCACGCGACGTGCCTGTCCAGCCAGAAGGCCAGGGCCGCGGCCGCCGCGATGACGGCCGCCAGGGGAAGGGGCTCGGAGATCATCGCTCCACCTCCCGGTCGTCGCGGCGTTCCTTCTCCAGGACCTGCTTCCACCGCTCGAAGCCGCGAACGATGTGGTCGCACACTTCCTTCGGGTCGTCGGTGAGCAGGAGAAGATCGAGGTCCTTGGGCCCGATGTTGCCCTCGGTGGCCATGGTGTCGCGCATCCAGTCCCACAACCCGCCCCAGTAGGCGGAACCGACGAGCACGACGGGAAAATGACGCACCTTGCCGGTCTGGATGAGCGTGAGCGCCTCGAAAAGCTCATCCATGGTGCCGTACCCACCAGGGAAGATCACGAAGGCCTGGGCGTACTTGAGGAACATCATCTTCCGCACGAAGAAGTACCGGAAGTCGATACCGTGATCGACATAGGGGTTGGTGTGCTGTTCGAAGGGAAGTTCGATGTTGCACCCGATCGAGGGCGCGCCCGCCTCACGCGCCCCTTTGTTGCCCGCTTCCATGATCCCGGGTCCGCCGCCGGTGATGATCGAGAAGCCGGCCTCCCCGAGCATACGCGCGGTCTCGACGCACGCGAGATACTGGGGGTGGTCCGGCTTCACACGCGCCGAACCGAAGATGGACACAGCCCGTCCGACCTTCGACATCGTGTCGAAACCCTCGACGAATTCGCCCATGATCCGGAAGATGCGCCACGCGTCCTTCCCGATCGTCCCGAGCTCATCCACGCTCTCGAGAAGACGTTCATCCTCCGTCTGGCGCCGACCACCACGGTTCGGGAAAGGCTCGGCCCAATGGGCTCCGGAGTCGTACTCGGTCATCCGTCTCAATCCTCATCGTGTTCGAGGTGTTCGCGCAGCCAACGACCCGTGCGCTCGAGGGCCTGCTCGTGCGCGTACGGCGGAACCCAGCCCAATTCCCCGCGAATGCGCACGGATGAAAATGGGCTGTTCCGGAGCGCCAGCCGTACCACCCGCGACAACGGGAGGCCCTCGGCACCCGGCGCAGTCACCCCCAGCCGCTGCAGTACCGCCGCCCCCGCGTGCACTACCCCCGCCGGTAAGGGAATCAACATCGGCGATCGCCCCAATCCCCGGGCGAGCCCCTCGAGGAGCATCCGCTGGGTAAGCGGCCGATCGGACCCTACATCGTATGTGGCGCCGCCCCGACCTGCCTCCAGGGCGAGGACCGCGGCCACCGCGACGTTGCCGGCATAGACGACCGGGAGCGTATTCTGACCCGCGCCGAGCAAAAACGCCACCGGCCAGCGCAGCATGCGCTCC
>JBBSOM010000192.1:0-5878 GCA_038259715.1 Longimicrobiales bacterium | reverse complement strand
GAAGTGCCCGAAGTTGTTGTAGAACTCGGACGGCCCGAGGTAGGGATCGGTGTCCCATCCGCCTTCGCGCAGGTCGTCGAAGACCGCGACGCGAGGATACCACTGCGCGACCTGGAAGAGGGAGTCACCCCAGGTGCCCATCCGGAGCCCGCGCCCGCTGTCCGAGCGCGGCACCTGGAAGCTCCACTCGGCCTCGATCGTGCCGCTCCCATGCGCGGGGATCGGCTCGGGCAGCGTGATGCGCGCCGTGGTCTGAACGATGCCGTAGGCCGCCAGCGTCACTTCCGGGGGCGGCATGCCGCGGCGGAAGCGACGGGGCGGGGGCTTCAGGTCAACCGCGCTCCCGTCGAAGGACAACCGCGTCACGTTCATGCCGCTCGTGATCTCGGGCACGGCTTCGAGCTTGGGTACGTTGGCGGCGAAGATATTCTGATCGAGGCGCACCTGGATGGTGGACATCGCCGAATCCGAAGCGTTGTGGATCACCGCCGTCTCTCGGCCGGTCACCGTCGCGGTGGTCGGGTCGAGACGCGCGTGGATCGTGTAGTCCATACGGAGTTGCCAGTATTTCGCCCCCGGCGCTCCGGTGGAATCGCGGGTGCCCGCGGCGTGTGCCCGCCGGATCATGTCCGTCATGGGGATCGTGCGCCGGATCGCGCGCTCGGGCAGCGTCTGGGCCGTCAGGGATCCGGGAGCCGTCATGGAAGCGGAGACGAGTGCCGCTACGAGGAGATGTCGCGCCTTCATCGTGGTTTCCTTGGTCGTGTCATCCGGGCCGCGCCGTCCACGGCCGACCCGCCATCGTGAAGAATAGGGCCGCAAGCCCCACACGGCATCCCGCGGAACGATTGCGCGGCCGCGCCAGTACTGTCTGGCCAGATCCGTCCGGCCCGGCGAGACTATGCGACTCGTCGTCCCGAACCGTCACCCAGCGGAGAGCCTCCGAGTGCGGTCCAAGCTCACCATCTTCGGCGTCACGCTGCCCATCGTGCTCGTCCTCGACATCGTCACCAAGCGATGGGCGTTGACGGCCTTGGCCTCGCAGCGGGCCGAACTGTTCGGCGGACTGGTGCCTCTGACGCTCGCCTTCAACAAGGGCGCGGCGTTCGGCCTCAGCCTGGGGAGCGATTCGCGTTGGTTCTTCGTCCCGGTGACGATCGTGGCTCTGGTTCTGCTGGTCGTGCTGCTTCGGCAGGCCGCACCCCGGGACTTCCTGCGAATCGCCGCCATTTCCCTGGTGGTTTCAGGCGCTTTGGGCAACTTGTTCGATCGCTTGCGCTGGAGCCGCGGGGTGGTGGACTTCATCGGGCCGATCAACCTGGGCTTCTGGGACTTTCCGATCTTCAACGTGGCCGACATGGCCATCACGTGCGGCGCGATCCTGCTCGCGCTGTCGTTCTGGATGGAGGAACAGCAGGAGACGGCGCGGGCGTCGGACGCGGCCGAGCCGACATCGGATCCCGAATCCGCCCCCGGTTGACCTAGAGTTCCTTGGGCACGAAAAGCACGTACTCGACGCGCCGCCCGCGCATTCTGGTCACGCGGAGGCTCCCGCGCTCCATCTCCACCTGATCCCCCACCCGCGGAATCCGGTTCAGCCGGCCGAACACAAAGCCGCCGAGCGAGTCGAAGCCATCGTCCTCGTCCTCCGTCGGTGAGAAGCGGAGGCGCTCCGCGGCTTCACGGAGCGACACGCCGCCCCAGATACTCAGCCGCTCGCCGGGCAACTCCTGAAAGGCCTTGGGCTCGTCCGACTCGTGCTCATCCTGGATCTCGCCGATGATCTCCTCGATGAGATCTTCGAGCGTCACGAGCCCGGCCGTGCCCCCGAACTCGTCGACCACGATGGCCATCTTGATGCGATGGCTGCGCATCTCGGGAATGAGGTCCTCGACCCGCTTGGACGCCGGCGCGAACGGAACGGGGCGGGTGATCTGGCGGATCGCTTCCGCACCATCCCGGTCTGCCCGCCACAGGTCCCGCGCGAGGAGCACGCCGACGATGCGATCCAGCGTGCCTTCGTAGACCGGGAGACGCAGGTGGCCCTCGTCGAGCATCACGGCCTTCGCGGCGCTCACCGTGGCGTCGATCGGCACCGCGACCATGTCCGTACGCGGCGTCATGACCTCTCCGACCGAAATGTCCTCCAGGCGGATGACGTTGCTCATCACCTTCCACTCATCCTCGTCGAGCGTGCCCTCACGGCGACCGATCTCGGCCAGCACTTCCAGTTCGGCACGGCTCACGGTGGGGTGCTTCACTTTCGGCGTGAGGATCCTCCCGATGATGCTGAGCGGCACGATGACGGGCTTGGTCACAATGATCATGGCCCGCAGGGCGTACGCCGCGGGCTTGGCCAAGGTCTTCCAGTAGATCGCACCGAGGGTCTTGGGCACGATCTCCGAGAAGATCAGCACTGCGAAGGTCAGCACGGCGGAAAAAAGAGCCATCCAGGTGCTTCCGAAGACACGTCCCGCCACCGCGCCTCCGAGGGCAGCGCCCATGGTGTTGGCGATGGTGTTGAGCGTCAGGATGGCGGCGATCGGCTCGTCCACCTTCTTCCGGGCCCGCTCGAGCCACGCACCGGCCCACTCCCCGCGCTCCCTCATGAGTGCGACATGCGAGTGGGACAGGGACAGGAAGACCGCTTCGAGAATCGAGCAGAGGAAGGATGTGGACAGCGTGGCACCCAGAATCCACAGCAGCGTCGTCATGATGGGCTCAGTATCGTCGCGGGCCCGCACAGCCACAACCCCGCGCGACACCGCGCGGCATGGCCTTCCGGGAGGGAGACGTCCTATTGTGAGCGGACATCCTCGCCGTTTCGCCGCACCCTCCTGGGTACCTCCCTTCTGCCACGCGCAGCTGGACCATGATCCCCGTCGACCCACCTTCCGGCCTGGGCCTGCCCTCCCTGGAGGACATCGAGCAGGCCTTGGCCCTAGAGGGGCCCGACCGAGCCGAGATTCCGGGCCTCTACGCGCTGAACGCGGAGCGGGTGCCGATGCTGCGTTTGATCGGGCTCCAGGCCGTCCTCGCCTTCGCGGCGTTGCACAACACCTTCATGGGCGTCGGACCGGAGTGGAGGGTGTTCCTCGCGGTGACCCTCGCGGTGGAGCTCTACGCCGTGGGAAGCCTTCTCGTGCTCCGACGGTTTTTCGCGTCCTTCCGCCGTCTCCACCTGGGTACCGTTTTCGTGGGGCTCGACCTGGGCGTGTTCACCCTGATCGTGTGGGCCACGGGGGGCGCGCGGTCCTGGATGTGGCCGCTCTACCTGGTGCGGGTCGCGGACCAGATGTGGATCGGCCGTCGCAGGGCCGCGATCATGGCCGTCCTCGGGGTGTTCTGCTACGGCGGCCTCCTGCTCGGAGGGTCGTTGTCGACCGGCTTCGAGGCAGCAACCGCTGTGGACCTCTTCAAGGTGGCGTCTCTCGCAGCTTTCGCGGCGTATATGATTGCGGCGTCCGGCCTTCCGTGGAATCTCCAGAAGCGGACGCCGGCCGCCCGACAGGTCATCGTCCGACTGGAAGCCCAGGCGCGGGAGATCAGCCGGCAGCGGGCCCGAGCCGAACACGCGAGCCTGGCGAAGAGCCATTTCCTGGCGCGGATGAGCCACGAGTTGCGCACGCCGCTGAACTCCGTAGTGGGTTTCACGAACGTCCTGATCAAGAAGCAGGGCGCCAACCTGCCACCGAGAGAGCGGGACTACTTGGCGCGCATCCGCGAGAACGGAATGCACCTGCTCGCCCTCATCAACGACGTCCTCGACATCGCGCGCATCGAGGAGGGTGAACTCGAAACCCACATCGCTCCGATCGACCTCGAGCATCTGGTGCGCGACACCCTCCACCAGATGGAGGGGAGGATGGTGGAGTCCAAGGTGCGCCTGTCGGTATCGTTCCCCAAAAGCCTGACACCGCTCGCGGCCGACGAAACACGCCTTCGTCAGGTGCTCATCAATCTGATCGGGAACGCGATCAAGTTCACCCGCGAGGGGTGGATCCGCGTCGAGGTCCACGCGGACCCTCGGGACGGCACGCCGGCGTCGCTCAGCGTCGCGGATTCGGGGGTCGGCATCGAGGCGTCGCGGATCCATACCATCTTCGACGCCTTCGAACAGGGTGAGAGTGGCTACGCCCGCAAGTTCAGCGGGACGGGCCTCGGGCTGGCGATCTCGCGGTCGCTGTGCGACCTGATGAGCTTCGACCTCTCCGTGGCGAGCACCGAGGGCGAGGGCTCGACCTTCACGGTGCGGTTCCGCCCGATCACGGACCCGGAGCCCGTCTCCTAGCGCCAACACCCTTCCTCCGTGGGGTGTCCTTCAGGTATTGACGCGGGCGCCGGGGGTGGGGAATATCCTCGTCCCACGCTCACAGTCCCACAAGGAAGAGGCGGAAGCATGGCGAAGCGTTTGGTGCGACCGCTCCTCGCGCTCGTGTTCATCGGGTTGTTCGCTACCCCGGTTTGGGCACAGCACAGGGTCACGACCCCGGAGGAGCAGTTCGGCTTCCAGATCGGTGCCGACTATCAATTGCTCAACTACGACCAGCTCCACGAGTACTTCATCAAGCTGGCCAACGAGTCCGATCGGATGATCCTGGACACGATCGGCTACACCGAAGAGGGACGCCCGCAGGTCCAGGCGATCATCTCTTCGCCGGAAAACCTCCGGAACCTCGACCATTACAAGGAGATCTCGCGTCGTCTGGCCCGCGCGGAGGGCGTGGACTCGGCCGAGGCCCTGCGTCTGTCGCAGGAAGGAAAGGCGGTCATCTGGATCGATGGCGGCCTGCACGCGACCGAGGTTCTCCACGCTCAGGGCCTCATCGAGCTCGTGTACCGGATGAACGACTACACGGATCCAGAGACCATGCGGATCCTCGACGACGTCATTCTTCTGGCGACGCACGTCAATCCGGACGGCCAGCAACTCGTCGCCAACTGGTACATGCGGGAGCCCGATCCACTCAAGCGTCGCAACGCCAACGTGCCGGTGCTCTACAACAAGTACGCGGGCCACGATGACAACCGTGACCTGTACATGTCGGCGCTCGAGGAATCGACGAACATCAACCGTTCGCTCTACCGTGACTGGTATCCCCAGATCATCTACAACCACCATCAGACGGGTCCGGCCGGCGCGGTGATGTTCGCCCCGCCGTTCCGCGATCCGCCGAACCAATACCTCGATCCACTGATTCTGATGGGGCTCGACCAGGTTGGCTCGGCCATGCACCAGCGCTTCGTGGTCGAGGGCAAGGGTGGCACGACGATGCGGTCGGGCGCGAACTACTCCACGTGGTGGAATGGCGGCCTCCGCACGACGCCGTACTTCCACAACATGATCGGGCTGCTCACGGAGACCATCGGAGATCCGACGCCGATCAGCGTCCCGTTCGTGCCGAAGATGCAGTACCCGCACGGGGACCTGCCGCTTCCCGTCGAACCGACGTCGATATGGCACTTCCGCCAGTCGATCGAATACTCGATGACGGCGAACTGGGCCGTGCTCGATTACGCTTCCCGCAACCGCGATCACCTGCTGTACAACATCTGGCGGATGGCGGAGAACTCCATTCAGCGCGGCTCGCAGGACAGTTGGACCGTGATGCCGGACCAGATCGCGGCAGCGGAGAAGGAGATCCCGCGCGCGGGCGACCACGACGACTTCGTTCGGCTGATGCGTGACCCGGCGAAGCGCGAAGCGCGCGGGTTCATCCTGCCGTCGGACCAGAAAGATTTCCTGACCGCGACCAAGTTCATCAACACGTTGATGAAGAACGGGGTCGACGTCCTGAGCGCGACCTCGGACTTCGAGGTCGCCGGCAAGAAGTATCCCGCAGGTTCGTGGGTGGTGAAGACCGCCCAGGCCTTCCGT
>JBBSOM010000191.1:0-5891 GCA_038259715.1 Longimicrobiales bacterium | reverse complement strand
GGCGCGTCGATGCTTCACTCGAAAAGGGCCGCTACCTGCTCACCGTCGTGGTCACCGACGAAAAGACCGGCGACGCCGCACGCCGCTCGCGAACGATCGAGGTGCAAGGCGGTGGCAAGACGACGCTGGTTCATGCTCTCCCTCGCCGCGGCCCGGGCAACTAGACTAGGAGCCCTTCTGCACCGTCGCCATTTCAGGCGCCGGACTTCGTCCTCACGAAGAGTTCCGCCGTCCCGGTCGCGCTGACGCTGACGAACAGCGCCTCTCGCGTGGCCCGAACCCCGAGGATGTGAACATCCTCGACGGTACCCTGGACCCGAAGGTCGTCGGACAGGTCCCGGTTGAGACCCTTCACCAGCCACCCGGACAGAAAATCGACGGCGGGCGCGGCGGACCAGTTCGCCTTGTCCCGGAGAAGGTCACGCAGTTCGTCCGCACGCAGCCAAGCCGCTGCCGCCGCGACAACATTGAGGGTCGCAACGTCGAAGTCGAGGTCCGGCACGGAGACGCGCCCCGTCGATGGATCGATCACTGGGGTACCCACAAGGTATAGGCGGCCCGACACGTCCCCGGTCACGCCCACTTCGACGCCGAGGCGTCCTCCGCCGACGCCGAAGACGGCCACCGAACGGATCTGCACTCGCCGGCCGTCATGCTCGATCGCCTTGCCTGCAAGTTGGTCGGACAGTAGACCGCTCGTGGCCGCGTAGTCCGCGCGCGCCTCTACCCGCAGGTCCAACCCGTCCGCGACCCCACCGGTATCCAGCGGAGGCAGATCCTGGTGTGCCGGTTCCGGCCGGGGCCCGTACAGAAAGGTCGGATGAGCGCGCAACGCAAGCGCGATCTCCAGCGAATCGCCTTCGCCGCGGATGCTACCGCGCCGCACCGACTCCGGCCGCATGGCCAACCAGAGCGAGTCCGTGAGATGGATCGGCTCCTCCAGGGTGCGCCACCATTCGCTGAAGGAGGACCGTAGATCCGCCCCGGCCGCGAGCGAATCGATGGCGTTGGCATGATCCTCGAGGAAGTTCCGCGCGGCGTCCACGATCTTCCCGGTCACATCCAGACTCAGAAAGGTGACCGTGCACCGGTCGCGATCGGAGGACGTGGCAGGCCCGATGGACCCCACGCGCACGTCGCTTCGAATCCGCCACTCTCGGTCCAGCGATACGGGCGCCCGGAGCGTGACCGCCAGGCGAGGCCGCGACGCGTCGTCGTCCGTTCCGCACGAGCCGCTCATTTCAGGGAGAACCGGGGGGTCGTAGAAGACACGCACCGCGTACGTGATGGTGGTCGTGATGGTAGCGGTGTCTCCACGCATCGACACCCGGAACGGCGCGCGGTCCAGATGAAACGCGAGGGCCGTCCGGTCGCTCCCGGGAAGGCTCTCCTTCTGATCGATGTCCCCGTATGTCTGAGGCACCGCGTCCTCGAGAAGCGCGCTCAAACGGGAGATCGGCAGACTGATCGGAACGGCCACCATCGACACCGGACTCGCGCCGGCCGCCGGAAGGTCGGGGGTCACCTCCGGGCGGCTCGGGTCCAGAGCGGGAGAGCGGGAGCGCCCCATCAGGGCCAGCCATCCAACGATCGCGACGGCCACGACCGCGAGGGCAAACCGCCACCTGGGCGGAATCGATCTCACGCGGTCAACGAGACGCTCCAACGGACGCACGCGACCTCCTGATGACGAGGATGGGTTGGGATCCTCAAGCCCACGGACGAAGAGACGTCAATCTGTCGTCAATGCGCAATGGAGTGTGGCGGCACTGCCACGGTTCGGGGATGAGCGCACGCCGGCGTCGTCTCGCATCGGAGCCATTTATCACTCTCGTAACCCATTACTCCGTAACAATATATACTTGACCGTCGGACTCGAGGATCGGCTCGCTGGAGCGGTGCGAGCCCCTCGGCACGCCGCTTGCGTTTTGGCACGGTGGAGTTGTGTACCACGGTCCCCCCTTCTCTACAGGCAGTCTCTCCATGAAGCGATTCCCCAAGTTCACACTGGCACTGGCACTGGCCCTGGCCGCATGGCCGGGCACCGTCCACGCCCAGGACGCGCCCGACATCGCGGACGGTTCCACCCTCAAATTGGACAACGTCCACAACGCCCAGGTGGCGACGTGGGGTGGGGTCTATCTCGGGCCCTACACCGGATCCCTCCAACCCACTGGACCCCAGTTCTCGCTCTACTGCGTGGACTACTATCACGACGTGAGCGTCGGCCAGACGTGGAAGGTCAACTCGACCAACCTCGCCGGCACGCCCGACCTGTCCCAAACGCGTCTCGGCGCTGCGGGCGTCGGGGACGGTCTGAACCGCTACCTCGAGTCTGCTTACCTGGCCTCGTTGTTCCAGGCATCCCTGACGGACGTGGGCGCGATGACGTACGATGGCGTCAACACCGTCGCGGACTTCTACAACGCCAACTTCGGTGGGAACGGCGGCTTCACGATCCGGAACGCATGGTCCGGCATGCACGCCGCGATCTGGTCGATCACCTCGGCTCCTCCGGGAGTCGGTTGGCCGAACCCCACAACGCCCTACATGGACGGCAATGACGCGGTCCTCGCGCAGGCCCTGGCGTTGCCCTTCGTCCAGATGGCCATGAACTACCAGAGCGTTCCGGGCTTCGACGCTTCGGAATGGACGGTGCTGAGCGCAAGCACCGCGGCGGGTGGCCTCGATACACGCGATGCATCGGCGCAGGAGTTCCTCGTTCACACCACCGTGACGCCGGAGCCGTCGACCTACATCCTTCTCGGGACGGGCCTCCTGTTCATCGTGGGCCTCGGGCGGAAGCGTATCGAGCGGATCGCCGACGTCTGACCCGTTCCATTGAGTTGCCAGGACTACACAGCTCCAGGGGCGGGCCGATTCGGCCCGCCCCTTTCCACAGCACCCCGTGGAAGGCTCCAGGCGCGGCCTCTCACCGAACCTTTGCGGGATCGACCGTGTGCGCCCCAGATTGGACGACATGAAACCCAACCTACCCGACGCTTCACCCTGGGTGGTTCGCGGGATGTACTTCTTCGCGTTCCTCCTGGTCTTTTGGCCGGTGGCCGACTTCGTGACGAACACGGTGCCGCTCCAGTTCGGAAACCCACAGTGGCGTTACGGTTTCGCGGGGCTGATGGCGGGCTACCTCAACACTCCGCTCCTCGGCCTCGTGCTCGCAATCGGATTGGCCCTGTGGCAACGGCACGGCGGTGTCCTGCGCTTCCTCGCAGTGATCCAGGTCCTGGGAGCTCTTGTGCTTCTGCTCGTCATGGCGATGTTCGCGCTCGACGTGGTCCAGGTGCGGGCGGGACGCCCGCCGGCCAGCCTGCCGTCGTTCATCGCGGGTGCCGTGATTTCAGAGGGCAAGCACTTCACATCGGTCGTGGCTCTGCTCCTGCTCGGCATCGGTTCGTGGAAGTCCGTGCCCCGTCAAGCGGAGTCACGCGCCGACCCCGGCATCATGATGCCCCAGCGGACACGGTCGTGAGCGTCGCTCCTGCCCAGGAAGGTCGCGGACGGAGCGCGGTCGTCCTGCTCGTGGACGACGACGCGGATCTGCGCAGTACGTTGGGCAAGATCCTGAGGTGGGAGGCATTCGAGGTCCTGGAGGCGGGGTCCGCGGAGGAGGCGTGGCGCGTCGTGGAGGGCCACGGCGGCACCATCGATCTCCTGCTCATGGACGTCAATCTGCCGGACGGATTCGGCGCGAGGCTTGCCCAGGCTCTTCTCGGGCCCCACCCGGAGATGGTCGTCGTCTACATCACCGGATTCGCGGAACTCGACCCGATCCTGTCAGGCACCCTGAACGACGCCGCCTACGTCCTTCGCAAGCCATTCTCCCGGGAGGAGTTGCTCACGGTGGCCTTTCAGGCGCTCCCCGGTCTCGGTGGTCGGGGGACCTGAACCCGACCGACGTCAGCCGATGATGCGCCCTCCCAAAAACACCCCTGTGATGACGATCAGCCCGTAGCGCGCAATCACACCCCAAGGACCGGCCTTCTTCTCGGGAAGAACGATCTGGTCGCCGGCCTGCACGTTGAGCTGGTCGAGGGTGCGTCCCGAATGCAGCGCCTCCTGCATGGCAGCTCCCTCGAGGATCGTCGTCGTCCCTCGTTCGATGCGGAGGTTGTCCAGGTTGGCGCTCCCCGCCGGCCCTCCCGCGAGCATGATGGCGTCGCTGACCAGCGCGTCCGCCGGCACCACGTAGAAGCCGGAGCGGTATACGGAGCCCTGGATCGACAAGCGCATCAGACCCTGGGCACGCACCACGGGATCGTGGATCACCTTGCCGAGTTCCTGCGTCAGGTGCTCCGAGAGTTCGGAGCGCAACACCCCGGCCAGGGAAATCGACCCGAAGAGCGGAAGCGTGATCTGGGGTCCCGGCTCGACCAGGACTGTATCGGGCAGGTTCGGCTCCCCCTGGACGCTGAGCACCACCCGGTCACCCACATGGAAATCACCCTGTTCAAGGCGATCGCGGATACGGTCCGCGTTGGCCCGGGCTGCGTCCTTCACCTGTGCCGAGTATGCCGGCGATGCGATCGCCTTCTCGTAACGGTCGAGGAGTTGCGTCAGGTCGCCCCGTGACAACTCAGAACTACCAGGCCCGAACTCTACCGGAATCTGAGCCGCGAGAGGACCTGCGGCGCCGACTGCGACCGCGACCGCCAGAAACGCATTGCGAAGGATCATGCCCGAAGATACCCTGGAGTATGGTGGGCGTACAGCTGTTGTACGCCGGCCGGAGCGTTGCAGTTCCGCCACGCAGGTGAGGGTCAAACCGCGACAACCGAAGGTCGTCCGCCGAATCCCACTGACGCGAGAATCTGCGTTTTTCCGCAGCACGACGCGACGCGAAGCCCGAGGAGTTCCAACCCCTTCGATCTTGCACGAAAATTGCAGTTGAGTGGTCGGAATACCCTGATACCATTGGAGGACTGTTTGCGCAGTGGACGCACTATCGCCGCTGATCCGGCCGAGCCTGTAGCACCGGAGAAGCCCTTACCGACGCCCCTCGTCCTGCTTGTGGACGACCAGGAATGGAGGTCCCTCTCGGTCGAGAGCATCCTCCGACCCAACGGCATGATGGTCCTCAAGGCCTACACGGGATCCCAGGCGTTGGATCTGGTCCAGAAGGTCAGGCCCGACGCGATCATGGTCGACTTCCGACTCCCCGACATGGACGGCATCGAGGTCGCACGTGAGTTGAGACGGGCACCGACCGTCGACGTGGTGACACCTCTCTTGATGATCTCCACGAGCACCGTGGGTCGGGCCGAGCGCCTCGAGGCGCTCGGTGCCGGGGTGTGGGACATCCTCCGGCACCCTTTCGACCCCGCCGAACTCGTCCTCCGCCTGGACACCTGGGTGCGCGCCAAACAGGAGACCGACCGGATCCGCGAGGAAGGCCTGACCGACCCAGATACGGGCTTCTACAACGCGCGGGGACTGTTGCGCAGAGCTCAGGAGATCAGCGCGGACGCGGATCGATCACAACGACCACTCGCGTGCGTAGCGTTCGGTGCAGAGTGGTTCGACCGGGTGGCGCCGTCCGACGACGAGTCTGTCGCGGACCGGATAGCCGAGGCGCTCCGCCCGCTCATGCGGCTGTCAGACTCCGTAGGCCGCCTCGGCTCGGGCGAGTTCGTCATCGTGGCGCCCGGGACGGACCGGGACGGTGCCGCGCGATTCGCCGGTCGGGTCCTGAAGGCCGTGCGGGAAAAGGACCTGTTGGCGAGTAGCCAGGTCCCCGCCCTGGATAGCGGCTTCCGGCTACGGGCAGGATACCATGCGACTGCCTCGCCGGAACCCCTGGATCCGGAAGACCTCCTGTTCAAGGCGACGATGGCGCTCCGGCGCGCCCAATCCGACGAAGCGGGCCTTCCGGT
>JBBSOM010000190.1:0-5895 GCA_038259715.1 Longimicrobiales bacterium | reverse complement strand
GCACCGGACGGCTCCGTGCTCGACGTCGGACGAAAGACACGCACAATTCCGCCCGCGCTCCGTCGCGCACTGGATACTCGCGATCGGGGCTGCCGCTTCCCAGGATGCGGACTCCACTTCACCGACGCCCACCACGTGGAGCACTGGGCCGACGGCGGGGAGACCAAATTGGCGAATATGCTGCTTTTGTGTCGCCTTCATCACAGGCTCCTCCATGAAGGAGGATGGCGGGTCGTGTGGCGCGGAGCCGGCCGGGCGGTATTCATCGATCCGCGCGGCGGCGAGCACTTCGACGGCGGGTGGACGGCGTCCGGGTCGGGAAATGTGGACGAACTCGTGGAGGCGAATCGCCGCCGCGGCGTGGAACCGGACTGGCGGACAGCCGGCGCTCGCTGGAAGAGGATCGAGGACGTCCCGGACGAGGTGTGGTTCAGGGCGATGGAGGGCGCGGGGTAGCCCATCTCCGCCACCATCCGTGCCATGCCGCCTCCTTTCTGGAAGTCTAAAGCAACGGTATTGAGGCCACGTCCCGGAAAAGCCTCCGGGAGCCGTTTCGAGCTAGTGTCCGTCCCGAAACGCAGTCTGCAGGCTGCACAGGCAGGTTGCGGAGGGGCGGAGGCAGGCGCAAGTGGGCCGATGGATGGGTTGAGAGTGGGATTCGGAGGTCTGGGTTGGGCCGGATGAAGGTTGGGACACCGGCGCCGAGGCTGCTGGAGACACGGCTCCCAGGGGGGGGGGCATGCAGGGTGGCAGACGGGAGGATCAGCCCAGTTGTCGAGCCAGCGTCAGCAGGTTCGCGGCGACGATCGAGGCGCCGACGTAACGGGCGAAGCCGGCCCAACCCCTCCAAGTGCAGCGATCGAGACCGAAGCTCCGCTTGAGGAAGGAGATCCAGGCCTCGATGCCCGCGCGGAAGTTGCGGAGCCTCTTGTAGACCCACCGGCTCCTGACCATGTCGAGCACTTCAAGGCCGCGCTTCTTGGAGAAGCTCGCGTCCTGGACCCCGAGAGCCTTGGCTTGCGCCAGATTGACTGTGGAAGCGAAGCCGCCGTCGAAGGCTGCCTGACGCGGAGCCCGACCATAGATCTCCTTCTGACGCTCGAGCATGCGGATGGCGAGCGCCGTATCGGCCGGATTACCGTCCTCGACGACCCAGTCCAGGATGAGCCCAGAGCGGCCGCCCGTGAGCGTGAGCTTGTGACCGAAGTGGGTGTCGCGCTTGTCCTTGATGATGATGTCGGTGTGGTCCTCGAAGATGGAGACCAGCTTCTCGCCGGCGGGGACCTCCTCGCCCTGCAGGACGCGCCGCTCGGTCTGGTCGATGACCGCGTCGGCGAGAACGGCGTAGTGCCGGAGTTTCGCGGCGAGCGTCGGCGTTGCCACCCAACCTCGCTGCCTCTCCAGGCCGGCTGCGGCCGTGCGGGCGTAGCCGACGGTCTCCTTCGTGACCACCAGAAGGTCTCTGTAGGCCTTGCGTCGCTTGCGCGCGTTCTTCGCGTTGAGTACGCCGAGCGCTCGGCGCTTCGCCCGCCGCATCCGGTTCGGGAAGCGGACCATCTCGTGGCGCTCGTGGGCCTCCGCCAGAAGCTGGGCCAACACCCGCACACAGTCCCACAGTAGTGAAGAGTCGGTCGGCCGATGGATGTTCGTTTCGGTGACGGTGGCGTCGATGCGTACCTTGCGACCGTCCTCCACGCCGCAGGTCGCCGCGTACTCGATCAACTCCCGATTGATCGCCTCCCAGGTCGCTTCGGTGATGCTCTTGACGTTACGCTGCAGCGTCGACTTGCTGGGGACGGCCCCAACTCGCAGAACCTCCGATACGTCCAGGAATCCGCCAGGTGGAAGCTGAGCTCCCGATACGTAAAGCCGTTGATCCGCTTGAGCACGGTCGCACGCAGAACCTGCTCGGCGCTCATCGCTTCGCGACCCTCGCCTTCGCGCACCCCGGCCTGCAGATCTTGCAGAACCCGCTCGGCCATCCCAGGATTGTTTCTGAGGATCCGGTCGACCCCATCGAGTTCTCGGGCGTGGGGATGATCCACCACCGGGCCCGCCAACGGAAGCTGTTCTCGGAAAAGCTGGCGCATTCGGGCTGCTCCCTCGGTCGAAGCGTAGATTTTATAGTCCGCAACTATCAATCTACATTCGTCGAGGACAAAGCGCTTCACCCGGGTGCCCAGCTTTTCCTTTATTCACAACACCTTACGCGTTTCGGGACGGACACGAGCTAAGTGGGTATCCACTTCGCTCTCCTGACCCCCATATGTAGGGGTGTCGGAAGAGACGAAGCACCCAGTCGGAGGTATGGACTACCCCCGCACGCTGGCGGAATTCGACGAGTGGTTCTCGTCGGATGCCGCTTACGAGGAGTTTCTTCGAGGGCTGCGATGGCGGAGCGTATTCGAGTGCCCGGGCTGTGGGAGTTGGGGTGAAGGGTGGCACACTGGTCGAGGACAGGCTACGTGCCCCTCTCCCGTTCTCCCTATCAGCACCGCCCCAAGAGCCTGCGTGCGAGTCGCCTGCCTGGTCATGCCGTAATGCCTCGGGTTCACTGTCATTTCCCACGAGGATGACCCACCTCTGAGGCCGAGTTTCTCACGAGGATGACCCACCTGCGGGTCGAGTTTCTCACGAGCTTGACCCACCCCCTCGGGACCTATCACGGCGGCATCAGTGACCCTCAACTCGAGTACTACCTCGACGAGTTCACCTTCCGATTCAATCGCCGGGCCTCGAAAGCTCGCGGCCTGCTCTTCTACCGCCTCGTCCAACAAGCCGTGCAGGTCGAGGCCACCCCGTATCATCAGCTCCGGGGCGGTAACCACAACCTGTAGTGCCTACGCGAGCGAAGTGGATACCCACTTCGAGCTAATCCCACATCGACGACGGCCGGCCCGTTTCACCTGCAACGTCCCGGCTGCTGCCATGCGACGCGTCGCGGCTAGGCGGGTGGACGGCACCGTGTGCGGGGACACCTCCCCGGTCCGGCGATGTGGACGGACGAGGCGTGGTTCAGGGCGATGGAGGGCGCGGGGTGATGGCCTCCGGCCTGAGCCCGTCCTACTCCGCTGTAAGCCGGAACGTGATAACCGCCTCCTCGCCAGCCTCCACCATGAGTCCGTCGAAATAGCTCGACCCTCGCTCCTGTTCAACCGAGTACCCGGGCGGCGGTTCGACCTTCACCCCGACTTCCTGAGCGCAGCCGACGTGATCGAAAATGTGCTCGCCCCGCACATCGGAGGCGCCTTCCGCGAGGGCTCCTTCGGCGTTGTAGAGCACGAGTCCAGCGCCTGAAATCGCAGTGCCGCCCTGGTCTTCGACCCGGACGCGGATGCTGCCGACGCATCGGGTTACGACGAAGGAGACCGACCGCTCACCGCCGCGGTGCAAGCGCAGGCCATCGACGAAGCTCGTGCCGCGTCCCTCGATAAATTCCCATGGGGGCAGGACGCGGAGGCGAACGCCGTACTCTCCACACGAGGTCCGGGGGAAGACGCCCACGCCGTCGTCGGCCGTCAGCCCCTCGGTTGTACTTCCGGATCCATCGAACACCTCCAGCGGATACCCCACCACGGGCGCTCCGGCGCCGTCGCGCACCGACGCCCGGATCGTCCCCTCGCATCGCTCGAAGTGAAGGCCTACCTGCTCGTCCGTGCCGTCCTCGACCAGGATCCGGTCCTGGTACTCTTCCACCGCCAGCGTATCGAAGTAACCCTGGGGCGACCGAGCGCGCACCCCCCATACGCCGAACGGTACGTCCTGGAATCGGGCAAGGCCCGAAGCGTCGGTCGTGTCGATGGAGACGACGGAGTGGGGGTCGAAGAGCTCTGTGCGCACGCCTTCGATGGGCGTCCCGTCCGGCTCGGTCACCGCCACGGTGACGGATCCGTCTCCGACCTTCAGGTACGTGAACGAGACGGTTCGGTGCTCCCCTTCGTCCAGCGCGAGTCCATCGATATAAGCCGTCGTCCGACCCCCCAGAAGGGTCTCGGGACGCACGTACCCTTCGGGCGGATCCGCATAGACACCGTAAGCGTTCTTCGGAAGGAAACGAAAGGCGGTGAGACCGTCGGCGCCCGTCAGGCCATAGGCCATGGGACGAGCTCCGATGTAGACGAGAACGGGAGCATCCGGTACAGGATCCCCATCGAGGCGCTGGGCCTCCACCGTGATGGAGCCGTACGCCGGGATGTCGGTAATCCAGTCGGCGCAACCCACCAGCGGGAGGGCCAGCAGAAGGGCCATGATCCGGGGGTAGCACCCGCCAAGCGTCATGATCGCGCTACCGCCAGAAGTCGCGTACGAGCGCCGCGCCCACACCGGCGGCGAGCCCCAGCACGAGTCCGAGGAAGAGGTTCACCCACGGCTTCGGGAACTCAGGATCGTCCTTGTGGGCGACGCGCGCGGGATCCACCACGCGCACGCCCTCCGAACGGATCGCCTCCTGCACCTCGGCGAGGCGAAGTTGCCGCTGCAGAATGAGATACCCCTCGTTCAGCATGGTACGATCTCGATAGAGTCGCAGATACGCCATCTGACGCTCCGGGTACGTCCGCAACACGTCGTTGACCCGTTCGAGTCCACCGGATGTCGACGAGAGTTGTTCATCCAGACTCTCGAGATAATTCGTGCCCAAACGCCGCAGTTCCTCCTCCATCCCGGTGATGCGCTCTGTGATCTGCACCACGTCCCGGCTCTGCTCGGTGCGGCGCGAGAGAAGCGCGGAGCGCTCGTTCTCCAGGTCCAGGAGCGCGGCCAGCAGATCCTGGATCGCCCGATTGGTGATGAGCGACGGGAATGTGGCGAGTTGCCGATAGGCGACGGTGGGATCGGTCTCACGGGCCGCTGCATGTTCGTCGATGACGGCGAGAAGCTGGGCCAGTCCCGTCCGCTCGACCTGGAGCTTGTCCTGCGCGAGCAGGAGCTCGGCCTGGCGGCCGACCTGTTCCTTGGCCTCTTCTTCCGGCGCGACGACGTCGGCCCGCTCCTGGTAGGACCGCAGCCGTTCTTCGGCGATGGCCAGGCTGTCGGCTTCGGCGGCGACCTGTCGCCGCAGTTCGGTCACCGTGTACCGCGAGTCGCTCCGATCCGCGTGCGTCTTGTAGGCGACGTACTCCGCGACGACACCGTTCAGCACGGTGGCCGCCATCTCCCTGTCCGGAAGCTGGTACGCGAGTTCCACGAGTCGCGACGTGCTCTCCTGCCGCCGGATGTCCATGTGCTTGCGGAGTTGCTTCACCGCCTCGTATCGGGGCAGCACGTGGATGCGGATCTTCGAAGGAACGCTGTCCGGCGGGAAGTCGGCGAGGCGTAGCCGGTACCCTGCGAAGTCGAGCACCCCGCCTGAGGCCACGCTGCCGAGCGAGCGCCTCGATTCGTGGGGTTCCTCGACGGTCACGTCGTATCCACCCGCCTGGGACCGTTTCAAGGTGAGCTTCCCCTCGCGATCCGGGTCGCCGAGCGCCTCGATCTCGACCACCTTGCCGCGGATCCCGGCCGGGGTGCCAACCTCGACCATGAGCGCGGTCGAGTCCACCACCGCGGCCGCGATCCGGAAGCTCTGGAGCACGCCGACCTGTGTGTCCAGGTCCTCGCGGCCGAGCCCGAGAAGAGATGAGCCCGGCACCGATGAGGCTGCCTGCGCCAGCCCCGCCATGGCGCCCAGACCCGACTCCTGTTGCTGCTGGATCCAGAGGACCGCCGTGCTCTCGTAGCGCGGCGTGACCAGGAACGTCCACGCGGCCACCGCGATGAGGGCAGCGAGGGCGACGCCCGCGACGAGGAGCCACTGGGCGACGAGCCGGTGGGTCAACTCGCGCAACGTCAGCGGTTCCTCGCGTAGCGTGCGCGGTTCCTCACGCGCCGTCTGCGGTTCCTCGCGCACCGTCAGCG
>JBBSOM010000189.1:0-5901 GCA_038259715.1 Longimicrobiales bacterium | reverse complement strand
TCGACGTGGCACGCGACGCACCGTTCGACCGTGTGGCACGTCGCGCACCGATCGCTGGACGCGCGCGCTTCGGGTCCATGGGCGCCGAGCACGAAGTCGGAGGAATCATGATCCGCCGGCACGGGAAGCGCCTCGATGCGCGACTGCGTGAAGCCGGAGCGGGCCAGCGGCTCGTGGCACGTCGCGCACGTCGCGTCGGTGAGGTGATCCGTGGCCCGGTGCGCGTGACAAGAGAAGCACGCGCCGAGTTCCACGCGCGTGTCGACAGCCATTCTCCCCTTCCCCGCTTCCGAATGGCACGACTCGCACGTGACGGGGTCGTCGCCTGCCTGTTGGAGCAGCTCCCCGTGACGCGGATGCCGGAACCGCACATTACTCGGCCGAGCCAGGGGGCCGCTCCAGGTCACCTTGCGCTGCTGATTCCCGTCGTGGCAGCGAGCGCACAGCTCGGGCGAAGGAAAGAAGGAGGCGGAATCCCCGTCCGGGATGCCGGCGTGGCATCCCGCGCACACGGGAAACAGACCTTCGTGGCGTGCGTGAGGGAACGCCGCACGCTGCCGGGCCTCGCCGCTCAGGGCCAGCCCCGCTGCGGCGCCCGCCAGGAGCACCGTGGTCAGGGCGGTGCGCAACACGACCGAACGGGAGGGGGTGCTCATCGCGCCCTCCCCCTCTGGGTGCCGGGATCGCCGCCCACCGGGATGCGGAGCGACGACCACGCCCGGGTCTGGTTCCACGGCGTGTCCACCGAGCCGCCCGTGGTTTCCTGCCGGATCACCGACAGCCCGCCCGAAAGTGACGTGCGCTCCGTGATGCCCAGGTTGGCCGTGAAACCCCCGCCCCACGCGCGGCCCTCGCCGAGGCGGAACTCTTCGATCTGCTGGAAGCTCATGCCGTTGACCGCGATAGATACACGGTCGGAGGGTGTCCAACGGACGGCGGCGTCTCCTGAACTGAGCGTGGCGCCCGCACCGTACTCGAGACGATAAGCGCCTTCCACGGACCATGAAGGCGCCGGCCGGAAGCGGGCGCCGAAGGACGCACGTTTTCCGGTGTCCACCAACCGGGCGAAGACCACGGTCGTGCTCGTGTCGCCGTACCGGCGCAGTGACGCCGACCCCCAGACTCCGAGGCGGGAAGCGGGTGCCCAGGAAAGCCGTACCTCCCCTTCCGTGTACGAGACCGGCTCGAAGAAGCCCCAGATCGTGGACAGCGAGAAGTACGGGATGTAGCGGCGCGCCGCGGCCTGCACCTCGAGCCTGTTTCCGGCAAAGGGCATGGCCACGGCCAGATCGCCCTTACCCCAGTGCGCGAAAGCCAGGTCGTAGTCGAGCGATCCCAGGATTCGGACCGCGGAAAGTACCGTCGAGAACGCGAGCGAAACCCGTTCGGACTCGAGGCCGGAGCGATCCGCGTAGACCTCGCGCTGATACCGTCCCGTAACCGACGTTCCGGACATCCAGGTGCGCGCCGACAAACCGAGCAGAACCACACTCTTGTCGGGGACGAAGTCTTCCAGGCCACGCAGGATGTCGCTGGCGGGATCCCGCAGTCCGCGCGCCAGGCTGCGGCCCCCGTACGCCTCGAGTTGGACCCGGGGCGTGGTCCACGCCACACTTCCGCCGTCGAACGCGGGGAAGCCGAGATTCGACCGGACCTCCTGACGGCCGGCCCGGACCCGTACGTTCCCGTGCACGAGCTGGGCGTACGCGAGCATGGCGTCGAATGCGTCGTCCGAGCGCGGCCAGACCAGGCTACTGCCGCCGCGCTGCCGGGTGCGCAGCAGCGTGGTGAAGCTCAGGCCCCGGAGTCCGAAACCCCACGCCGTCAGGTTCAAATCCTGGGACGCCGCAACGGTGCGGACCTGCTCGAGCGCTCGATAGCCCAGGCACGCGTCGGGGAGCACGCACGAGACGACACGCCCGTCCACGAAGGCGCGGCCGTTGCGGTCGATGACGGCGAGGGAGAGCGGAACGGTGTCCATGGCCAGGGGCCGCATCTCGACCATCTGGATGCTGCTGCCCACCCACCCACGGAGCCCCTGAGCGGCAGCGTTGTCGGGCGTCCCGCTTGACCACAGAAACGCCCGGGCAGCAGTGAGGGCGACCGGGGCCACCCGGAGGGTACCCGAACGTCGACCGTTCACACGTCCTCCTCCCCCGCGCTCCTCAACGACCCGGCCCGGACAGCGCATGGCACTCCGCGCAAACGCGGCCCGGCCGGTGGTCCTTCTGCTGTTGGTGGCAGACCAGGCAAACCTCTCGAGTGGATGTAGGCAGGGCCTCGAACGGTGGGTTCACGTGACACCCCGAACCCGAGCACGTCCCGTGCGCCCGGGCCACCGGGTGCGCCGTGGCGGGCGGACTCCGGTGGCATGACGCACAGTCGGTGTCGAGCGCGTGGTGCTGCTCGTGACACCGGGTGCAGTCGACCTCGGTGGCGCTCAGCTCCACGCCCTGGGTATGGCAGGTGGCGCACGACTCCGTCGTGTGCTTCCGGTGGTCGAATGGCATCGTACGGTCCGTCGGCTTCCCCACGGACAGGTGGAACGTGCGTTCCACGGTGGTGGCGGGTCGGGCGCCGCCGCCCGGCTCCTGATGGCACCGTGAACACTGCGTACCCAGACCCCCGGTGTGATGGCACGTGCGGCAGTCCGCGCTCGAGGTGACCTTGAGCGCGCCGTGGCTCTTTGAGGAGTCGTGGCAGCTCACGCACGCCACGTTCCGATGCGTCGAGTGCGAAAAACGGAGGGGTTGCTGCTGCGCCGTTCGCTGCAGCGCCGCAGTCTGCAGCGCTGCTGTCTGCTGTACCTCCTGGGGGCCGCTCGATGCTCCCGGCGCCGACGGCGGGGGCGACACACCCGTGGAATCGTCGAGGATACCCCTGTGGCAGGCCAGACAGTCGGTCGTCGAGAGCTTGAAATCATGCGCCTTGTGGCACTTGGTGCAGTCCGCGAGCGCGCCCGGTTCCAGACCGCGATGCATCGGCGAGAGCGTGTCGACGTCGGTATGGCACCCGACGTTCGTGCACGATTGGACCGCGTCGTGAGGCGTATCCTGGGTATGGGGGTTGTGACAGGAGGCGCACGAGCCCTCGTGGGGATCGGGCTTCGGCATATCGACCAGGAGCCGCATCTCGTGGCAACTCAGACACTCGTTCTGGTCCGGAGCGAGCGCCGCCATGACCGCCTGGGTCCCCCCGCTGTCCGGCACCGGCGTCAGGAAGCCGTGGCACGCGGCACAGTGGATGGTGAGGTTCTTCATCTTTCCGAGGCGGATCTTGTTGTCCTCGTGACAACCCGCCTGGGCGCACGTCTTGTCCGTCGCCGCGAATTCGTGCAACGACGTCGAATGACAGCGCACGCACTGCATTCCCTGGAGGGACGAGTCCTTCGACTCGAAGTGGACCCGATGTCCCGCCGAATTCTTCACGAGCTCCCACTTCTCGGGGTCACCCTTGATGTGGCACTCGGCGCACTTGTCGTTGGTCACCTCGGCGTGGACTTCGAGAGAGTCCGGGCTTTCGATGATCTGCGTGAGCGCCATCCGGCTGCGCACGACCAGCGTCGGCTGGTGACAGGCTTTGCAACCGAGCCCCCGGTGCGCGCTGCGTGCAAACCGATCGTAGGGATCGGCCATGAGGTGGCACGACAGACAGAAGTCGTTGTCGTGCTGCACGTAGTTGTACGTCCGGTACGCGTAGTAGCCGCCCCCGCCCACCGACCCGGCGATCACCACCCCGATGACCGCCAGGGCCGGCGCCGAGAGGGAGCCGGCCCAGGATGCGAGCCGGGACGCGAGACGGGAAAGCAGAGACCGCACGATTCCCGTTAACCTCCCTGCTTCTTGAGACGTTCGAGCCTCAGTGCGACGAGATCATGGGGTAGACCGGGGTCATGTCGACCGGGGTCTGCGCGGCGAGGCCGTAGTCCTTCTTTACCGCGTTGATGCTCGCGATCAGGAGCGACTCGACCAGGAACGGGTTGTGGACCGGGGCGCCGCCCTCCGCGATCGAGACGTTGAACTTGGCCCCTTCCGCCGTCGTCAGGATGCCGTCGGTGGGCGCAAACTCGGATGCCGGAATCTTGGCCAGAAGCGCATTGAGTTCGTCCACCAGCTTGTCGCGTCGCGCGAACGCCGTCTCTTTCGCGGACATCGCGTTCTGCTCGGTCGCGTGGCAGCCCGACGCCGTGCAAGCGCCGAAGGTACGCTGGCTGTCGTCGCAATCCACGCCCGGCGTCGGAAGCCCGTCGACCAGACAGGGGATCGCGGAGAAGACGTGGCCCGTCGCCGAGAACGACGCACCGGTCGCATCGGTCGTATTGAAGGCGTGCACATGACAGCCGGCGCACAGCTTGGGGTTGGCCGACGGCGTACCGTGGGTCCCGACGAGTTTGCCCGCTTCCAGACCCGGAGGGAACCAGCCGGCCTCACCCAGGAGGGTCGGGCCCTGAGGCGAGTGCGCGCCCCGCGTCGTGTTCGCGGGATTCGGAACGCTATTCCGCTGATGGCACTTCATGCACAGGTTGCCGTCGGCCGTCGGCGCGCTGATCGGAAAACGAAGCTGGGCGTCGTTCGGACTCCCATGCGGATCGTGGCAGACGGCGCACGTGATCGGCACCTGGCCGTCGGTGGCCTGCTTCTCGAGGAACGAGGCGTTGAAGCCCCAGGCCTTGAGCGCGCCGTCACCCGTGTGACAAGGTTGGCACGACGTATTCGTGGCCATGTGGTCCTCGAGCTTCGCATGAGCCGACTTGGACCACTCCTCGACGAACGGCTCGTGCGTGCCGCTGTGGCACTCCCCGCAGCCGGTCGTGAGGTCGGTCCCGACGGACAGGGGTGCGAGGGGGACGTTCGTCTGGGTGGGGCTCGAAACGTGATTCAGGCCTGGGCCGTGGCACGATTCACATTGCACGTCCTCGTACCGCGTGTCCGCTGTGGCCATGTACCCTGCGAGGCCGGTCGCGGCGTTGCCGAGCTCGTTGACCGTGTGGCATCCTTCACACGTCTCGTTGGCATGGCCGCTGCCCTGAAGACCCGCCCAGGCGCTCGCGTGCTTCGTCGTGTGCCATGCCGTCTGCTTGTCGATATGACAGTTGCCGCAAACGGTCAGCTTGGCGTCGTGGTCCGTGTAGCCGACGAAATCGGCCGCACCCGCGGGGAGCTCCTGGAACAACTCCCGGTCGCGGTAGACGATCTTGTCGTCCACGCACGCGGACGACGTCAAAGCGAGCACGGTCAGGGAGAAGAGCGCGAACCGGGTATGGACTCTCATTCCGTTAGCTCCGATGGCCGGAAACGCCGCACCAGGATGTGGTGCCGGATTCCGAACGCTGGATCATCTGCAACGGGAGGGTCGCGGGTGGACTTTAGCGCCGGTGAAGGCCCCCCGCAAGAGGGATTTTCCGTACATCTACGGACTGCGCAATCCGGGCGAACGCCTACCCCGGCTCGGACGCCCGTCGCAGGGGGTGTCGGAGAGCCACAACGTTGCGCTCGCGCGTCATCCGAACGTGGCCGACAAGGAGTGGATGACCGACGCCACCGCTGACAGGACGAGGAGGCCGATCACCACCATCGCCACCGCGAACCACGGCCCGTTTTCCTCCACCGGAGGGTGAACAGGTGCCTCGGGTATCCGCGCTTCGTTCCCGTCATCCATGAAGAGCCTCCCTTGTTCGCGGATTCACGCCCGGTTCGATGTCCAGGGCGTTCATGAACCGAACTGCCAGAGCCGACCCAGCCACATCCAGTCCATGGCGTAGAAGACGGCGAACACCGACAGGACGCAGCCGCACAGGGTGAGGGTGCCCCGCATCGAGAAGGCGTGGACGGGCGCGTCACCGCCCGTCAGGGACAGGGGCACCGGCACGCGCATGCGTACCTCCTTGCCGAAAAGGAGGGA
>JBBSOM010000188.1:0-5908 GCA_038259715.1 Longimicrobiales bacterium | reverse complement strand
TTGTGGAAGATGCCGGCACCCCCGTGCACGCGGCCCTTCAAGCCGCACCCGTCGATGAGCCGGCCGGCCCCTACTCCGTCGATCTTCCGGAAGATGGAACCGGCCGAAGGGTAGAGCCATAGGTCCGGGTGCCGGTCGTCCCGCCACTCGAGGTTCTGGCACACGACCCGGCGTAGCTCCTGAATAGGGGTCGGCTCGAGCCGGAAGGTGGCGCTCAGCACGACGTCCGGGCGATGGTGCAGGATGCTCTTGTCGTAGCCGAACTCGAAGTAGTCCACGCCGACCGTGGCGCGCTCCCCCTCGGCCGTCAGCAACTCCGCGGACTCGAGCACTTCCTCGATGAACAGAGTACGTTCGCGTGCCGGAGCCGGCGCGAGGAAGTGCAGATTCTGCCAGAGCGCTCCACCCACCGTGCTCGGGATTCCGACGTAGTGGTGCAGGCCCCCGAGCCCGTGCGCAACGGTAGCGTTGATGAGGTCCGGATACATCTCGACGCCCGCTCCGGCCTGGACCCGCGTAGCGTCGAGGAAGTCGATTCCGCCGACCTCGTTCCGGATGACCAGCCCGCGGACTCCCCTGTCTGCCACGAGGATGTTGGCCCCGTGCCCCAAGAGCACCCAGGGTACCCCCGCGGCGCGTGCGGCCTGGACGGCTGTGGCCAACTCGTCGGGGGTGCGGGCGCGGTACAGGACATCCGCCGGCCCCCCGATCCGGAAGGTCGTCAGAGGCGCGAGCGGGACATCCCGCTCCAGCCGCGCCGGGTCCAGGTGGGCCGCGAGCGCCTCCACGGCTTCTTCTCGACGGACAGTCATCGGGGCTGAAGATAGCCGCGCCGCGCGGGACGGGGTATGTTGGCCCGCTCCGGAGCAGGAGTCCTCCTGGCGCCCCGCTTGCACCGCGGACCGCGAGGGCTTCCCGACGTTCTCCAACCACGACGACGCATGCGTTTCTCCACCCTGACGACCGCCCTCATCCTGCTGGCTGCGCCCGGCCTTTCGGCCCAGGCCCCGGTCCGCTACCAGATCTCCTTTCCGAACCGCGTCCACCACGAGGCCGAAGTCACCGTCGTGTTCCCGGACCTCAACCCCGGCACGCTCGAAGTCCGCATGAGCCGGTCGTCGCCGGGACGCTACGCGCTGCATGAGTTCGCCAAGAATGTGTACAACGTCCGTATCACGGGCGCGGGCGGGCGCGCCGTGACCGTCGAGCGCCCGAATCTCCACCAGTGGAACGTGAGCGGGCACGGCGGGGAGGTTCGCATCTCGTACACGCTCTATGGAGATCATGCCGACGGCACGTACGTCGGTATCGATACGAGCCACGGACACCTCAACCCGCCGGGCGCCTTCATGTGGGCGCGTAGCCTGCGGGCGCGGCCGATCGAACTCAGCGTGGACACGCCCGACGGGAGTGGCTGGAAGGTGGCCACGCAACTCGTGCCTACCGACGATCCGCATACGTTCACCGCGCCCGACTTCGACTACTTCATGGACAGCCCCATCGAAGTGGCCGATTTCTGGATGACCACCTGGCAGGTGAAGGGGCCCGACGGACCCGAAACGATGCGGCTCGCGCTGCACCACGTGGGCACCGACGCCGAGGCCCAGGCCTTCGCCGACGGTGCGAAGAAGATCGTCGAGGCCGAGATGCGGGTGTACGGCGAGTTCCCACACTACGATCACGGTACCTACACCTTCCTCGTGTGCTACCTGCCCTGGGACTATGGCGATGGCATGGAGCACCGCAATTCGACGATGATCACGGGCACGCGCTCCCTGGAGGGCGGACCGGAGCGGAACCTGGGCACGGTCGCCCACGAGTACTTCCACTCCTGGAACATGGAGCGCATCCGTTCCGCCGAACTCGAGCCCTTCGACTTCGAACACGCCGACATGTCCCGGGAGTTGTGGTTCGGCGAAGGCTTCACCAGCTACTACACGGACCTGTCGATGTGGCGCGCCGGGATCACGGACGACGAAGGTTTCGCCGGAAGCATCGGGCGTTCGGCCAATACCGTGGTCAATGCACGCGGGCGGCGGTACTTCTCGCCCATCGAAATGAGCATGCAGGCGCCCTTCGTCGACGCGGCCGTCTCGGTGGACGCGACCAACCGCGCCAACACATTCCTGTCGTACTACACGTGGGGCGAGGGCGTCGGGCTCGGGCTCGACCTCACGCTGCGAACGCGCTTTCCCGGGGTCACGCTCGACGACCTGATGCGGGACATGTGGCGAACGCACGGCAAGACCGCGGTCCTCTACCGCGTGGACGATATCGAGGCATCGCTCGCACGAGTGACGGGCGATGCGGCGTTTGCGCACGACTTCTTCCAGCGGTACGTACGGGGGAGCGATGTGGTGGACTACGCGGCGCTTTTCCGCGCGGCGGGCCTGCGCTTCGCCCCGGCCGACCCGACCGCGGCGACCTTCGGACCGGCGCCGCTCCGCTTCGACGAGGACGGGAAGCTGGTCGTGGCCGGCTCCACATTGATCGGTACCGCGCTGTATGATGCGGGGCTCGACCGCGGCGACGTCATCGTATCGATCGGTGGTATGTCTCCGACCACGGACCAGGATCTCGCGAAAGCCCTCGAGGGCAGGAAGCCTGGGGACACGCTCCCGATCCGTTGGCTGAGCCGGGGCGTGGAGCACAGCGGCACGCTGACGCTGACCGCCGACGAAACGCTCGCGGGATCGGTGGATGCTGCCGCACCCGCCGACGCCGCGAGCTTCCGCGCCACCTGGAAGGGGGGCAAACGATGAGCACGACCACGGCCGAGGACTTCGCGCGCATCATGGGCAGGGACCTGGAGGCGCTGGAAGGCCAGATCGGCCTCTACCCGGACGACGCCACGCTCTGGAAGGTCGACGGGGACATCAAGAACTCCGCCGGCACACTCGCCACACACCTTGTAGGCAACCTCGAGCACTTCGTGGGCACGGTGCTGGGTGACAGCGGGTACGTCCGTGACCGGGAGCTCGAGTTTTCGGAGCGCGATGTAACCCGCGCGGAACTCCAGGCGCGCGTCGCCCGCTGCCGCACGCGCGTGGTCGAGGTCCTCTCGGGGCTCTCTCCACAGGACATGGCTGCTCCGTATGTCGGGAAGGTGCCACCGTCCCTGGCGGGCGCGAGTACGCATCTCATGCTGCTCCACCTCTCCGGCCACCTCATGTGGCATCTGGGGCAGATCGACTACCACCGGCGATTGCTGGGATAGCCCTCAATACCGTCGCCTTTAGAACAGCATATCGCATCCGTATCCTGGGGTGGTGGCGCCGGTTGTCCAGGATGCGCCGCGGTGGGTACGTCGCGGGTGGGTACGTCGCACGGGGAATGCCGAGGAGGGGCGTGTCGCGGTGGGGATGCCGTCAATCGCCGGCGGAAGGCCCTGGCGCGGTTCGAGGCGGCGTTCGCCGGCTCATAGTGTCGTGAATCGTCGCAGGACCATGGGGTCCGGGTGCCCGCCGGCGATTGACGGCTCCGCAGATGGGTGAATCGTCCGCCGGGACGGTTGCCCACCCGCAGGGCCGGCGTTTGACGGCATTCCGGGACGGATCTTCCCGGCGAGCACGGCGACTCCCCCGGCCCTTGCGGGAGAAGGCGATCAGGCGCTCGTGGCCGCAGTCGTCACATCGGGCTCGGGCAAATCCGTGGGTGAGGATGCCGCAGCCGAGGTAGGCCCGGAAGTCCCGCTCGACCCAGACCGGAATGCCGTTGCGGAGCGGGTCGGACTCTGCGGCCTGGGCGAGGAAGGTCTCGAGGTGATGCTGGACGACGGGGTAGAGCGGCGTGGCGGTGGGCTGGCGCGGGCGGTAGATGGGCCGCGAGGTGGACGAGTCCGGCCGGCTGGTGAGCCGCCGTGGGGGCCGGAAGACGCGCTTCGCCGGGGTCGCCATGCCGGAGCGTGCAGGGGCGAGCGGGCTGCTGCCATGGACTCATGGGCCCGCCTCCGGATCATCCCCGCTAAGGCGGAGGGTGTGGCGGATTGGTAACCGCCACCGTAGGCGCCTCGACCCGGAGATCGGCTGTGCGTCCGCTGGGGAGGTTCTGCGTGCGAGCGACCGTACTGTCGGGTTTGTCACCCCGCCGGGGCAGACCCTGGACTCCGATCCATGCCGTCACCGCCGGTATGGCCGGAAGTCTTCCCATATGGGGATCCAAATGGTATGATGCCAAGTATGGCAAAGGAGAAGACAACCATCACCGTCGAGCGTCGCAAGGTGGAGGAGGCCCGCCGTCTTACGGGGGCGCGCTCGACGTCGGCCGCCATCGACCTGGCACTCGACCGGCTGATCCGCGCCGCGCGCCTGCGCCGTGACGTCGCTGCCTACTCGGGCACGCCGCCCACCGAGGAGGAGATGGCCCTGGCGGAGGTCGCCCCGCCATGGGACGATCTCGCCGACGATACGGACTGGGACGCACTGTACCCCGAGGAAGGATGACGCCGCCACCAGCTCCCCGACGGGGTGAATTGTGGCTCGCCGAGCTCGACAAGCGGCGCCCCGTGGTCGTGCTCACGCGTGATCCCATGGGCCGGTATCTCCACTCGGTGATCGTCGGCCCCGTGACCTCCACGGTACGGGGGCTCAGCACGGAGGTCGCGGTAGCGCCGGAGGATGGGGCGCGGGTGCCGTCCGTAGTCAACCTCGACAACCTGCAACTGCTGGCTCGCCGACGCCTGGTGCGGCGCCTCGGACGGGTTCGACCGGCCACGCTACGTAGGATCTGCGACGCGACGACGGTTGCAATCGGTTGCGATTGACCGGACGCACGGACGACAGGCGATAGAGAGGCACTAGCGAGCGAAACGGCAAGGTGGGACGCGGGACCTTGAGGGTGCAAGCGAGAGGACCGGCACGGGCGGGACGCCGAGGACACGTGAGGTGCGGGGCCAGCGACTGGTTGTTTGTGCTGCGGGCCGTCAGTCGCGAGGTCGCCGGGCAGGCCGGGCAGCGGGACGAGGATCCCGATCCGGTTGAACAGCCGCCGGAATACGAGCGAAGCGGTGCCGCTCACGCCCATCGCGACCGCGTACGCGGCCGGCACCCAGAGCGGCGACATCGTCGAGGCCGCCTGGAAGGTATAGGCCATGAGCGGAAAGTCGGCAGAGGCCGCAGCCACGAGCCCCGCCCGCGCGAGATAGATCCGGAAGACCTGCGGAAAGCGCCCGGACCGGACCTCCTGCGTCCGCGTGGCGAGCGCCACCGCCAGTTCCTCGCGCCGCGCTGGGCGTGATCAGGCTCGTGCGCCGAGCCCGAGGAAGAGTTCCAACCCCTGATCGATCGCGGAGAGCTCGCCCTCCGAGGGCCGGCCGGTCCAGCGGCGTACGCCGAGTGGCGCAAGGCCCGGGTCAACATCGACTACCACATCCAGGTGCGTCACCACTTCTACAGCTTCCCCCACGCGCTGGCCCGCCACGAGGTCGAGGTCAGGCTGACCGCCACCACCGTGGAGATCTTCCACCGCGGCTGGCGCGTCGCCCTCGACGTGCGTAGCCACCGCAAGGGCGGCTACACGAAGAGCCCCGACCACATGCCGGCCGCCCACCGCGCGCACCGCGAATGGTCCCCTTCCCGGCTCGTCGCCTGGGATGCGACCGTAGGCTCTGAGACCGCGGCCTTCATCGAGCAGCTGCTCGATCCGGAGGCGGGCCCATGAGAACGGGAATCCGTCCCGGGGGGCCGGAACTCCCCGGCCCCGACTCTCGTAGGGAAAGCCGTTGGGTCGCGGGAGTGTTCGGAAATGGGACGCACCTTCCCGAAGGTGGTACGAATCGTGTCCTCCAAATCACTTCAGAAAACATAGGGTAAAACATTTCACACCAGGTATATAAGTCAGCAACACGGACTCTGGCACGACCCTTCCATAGTGTAAGAGCGTACCACACGAGCGAGTCCGTCCGGCCGGA
>JBBSOM010000187.1:0-5926 GCA_038259715.1 Longimicrobiales bacterium | reverse complement strand
TCTGCTCAGCGGCCAGATCCAGGTCCACGCCAAAGGCTATCTGCCCGAACGGAACGTGCATGGCACGATCGGGGGCGAGGCGGGAACCGACGTGCCGGCGCTCCTGAGCCGCATCGATGCGGATCCGGGCGTGATCGCCGCCGCGCCCCGGCTCTACGGCGGGGGCCTGATCTCGGCGGGAGACCGCACCGAGGCCGGCGTACTCCTGGGCATCGATCCGGAACGCGAGCGGAAGGTCAGCACGTTACTGACCACGCTGGAGTCGGGGCGTCCGCCCAGGCCGGGGGTCAACGAGGTCGTGCTGGGCTCGGAGATGGTCCGCCAACTCGATCTCGCTCTGGGTGACGAGGTCGTGTTGGTCGCGCCTGCGGCCGATGGCTCGCTGGGCAACGACCTCTACACGTTGGTGGGAATCTTCCACACCGGTACCCCGGCGATCGACGCCTCCTACGCCCTTCTGCCTCTGGACGACCTGCAGGTCCTGCTGGCCATGGATCCGGGGCGCATCCACGAGGTCGCGCTCGACGTCACCCGTCCGTGGGCGACGACGGAGATCGCGGACACGCTCGCGGCGCGGCTGGCCTCCTCCGGGCCCGCCGTCGAGGTCCGTTCCTGGCGCGACCTCCGGCCCGAGTTGGCGCAGTCGGTCGATCTGATGGATTCGATGAACCTTCTGATCGTGATCATCATCTTCGGCATGGCCGTATTCGGCGTCGCCAACACGATGATCATCGGGACCTTCGAGCGGCAGAAGGAGTTCGCGGTCGTGCGCGCCCTGGGCACCACGCGCTTCGGAGTCGGCCGTACCGTCGTGTACGAGGGCGTCATCCTTGGTGCGCTGGCGCTCGTCGCGGGCGGGCTCGTCACCGGGCCCGTCATGCTGTGGCTGCACAACGCCCCGCCGGACCTGAGCGGCCTCGTCGGCGGCTTCAGCTGGAGCGGCTCGCAGTGGCGCCCCGTGCTTCGTGTGGAGTACTCGGCGAGCATCCCGCTCGTCAGCGCCGCCGCGCTCTTCGCCACGTCGGTCGTCGCGGCCATCTATCCGGCGTGGCGAGCCACCCGTGTGCCCCCCGCGGACGCGCTGGCGGGTCGATGATGTTCAGGGGGAGGTCCGGCGGGATGTTCAGGGCGAAGCTGCACGCGCTCCTCCTCCTCTCCCTGCGCTCGGTGGGCCGAAACACGCGCCGGAGCGCGCTCACCGCGGCCGCGATGGCGCTCGGCCTCGCGTTGCTGATCTTCTCACGCTCGATCGCCGAGGGCGGCCACGAGCAGTGGATCTCGTCGGCGGTACGCCTGGGCACCGGCCACATCGCCATACAGGCGCCCGGCTACCTCGAGACGGGCCGACTCGAACACCGTCTCACGGCCGACCAGGTGACGCGCATCGAAGCGGCCCTGGCCGACAGCGCGGGCTCGCCCGCCGTAAGAACGTGGACGCCGCGCCTGACCGTGACCGGGCTGGCCAGCTCGGCGGCTTCGGCCCTGCCGGTACGGATCGAAGGGGTCGACCCGGCCAGGGAGCGCGTCTTCTCGACCCTTCCCGGCCAGTTGACGGAGGGCCGCTATCTGGAGGCGGGCGACCGGCTGAGCGCGTTCCTCGGCTCGGAATTGGCGCGGCGCCTCAACCTCGAGGTGGGCGATCGTATGGTGCTGACCGCCCAGACCGCGTCCGGGCAGGTCGAGGGACAGATGCTCCGCGTCACCGGAATCTTCCACACCGGGATCCAGGAGATGGACGAGGGGCTGGTGCACGTCCCGATCGAGACCGTCCGCGGGTGGCTCGGCGTTCCCGGTGCGGCGACGACGGTCGCGGTCCTGCTTCACGACGCCCGGGCCACCGACACCGAGGTGAGTGCGCTCCGCGGGTCGCTGGACGGCGCCGAGGGTATCCGGGTCCTGGGATGGCGTCAGGCATCTCCCGAACTCGACTCGGGCGTGCGCATCGACGACTACGGAGACTACGTCTTCCACGCCATCCTCTTCGCCATCATCGCGCTGGCCATCCTCAACGCGGTCATGATGTCCGTCCTCGGGCGGAAGCGGGAGTTCGGCGTCCTGCAGGCGCTCGGCCTCACGGGAGCCGAGACGGGCCTGGTCGTGCTGGGCGAAGGCATCTTCCTGACGGCCGCGTCCGGCATCGCGGGAATGATGTTCGGCTTCCTGTTCACGTGGGGCTTCTTCCGCCACGGACTCGACTTCAGCGCGTTCATGAAGAACGGCATGACGGCGTCCGGGGGGGTCATCAATCCGGTGATCACACCCGTCTTCCGCCTCGACCAGATCGTCCTGTCCCTCGCCTCGATCGCGGTCATCGGGATCCTCGCTTCCCTCTACCCCGCCGTTCGCGCGTCGAAACTCGACGTCGCCGAGGCGATGAAGTTCGAGCAATGAGCCACGACAACGGCATGCCCACGGCGGTCCGCACGGAGGACGCGTGGAAGGTCTATCCCCAGGAACCCCAGCCCATAGAGGCCGTGCGCGGGCTCGACCTCGAGATCGTCCGGGGCGACTTCGTGGCGATGGCGGGCCCATCCGGCTCCGGGAAGACGACAGTCCTCAACCTGCTCGGGGGGCTCACGAGGCCGACGCGAGGACGCATCTGGGTCGGAGACCGGGAGCTGGCGGCCATGGACAACCGGAGCCTGGCGCGGCTGCGCCTGGAGCGGATCGGGTTCGTCTTCCAGGCCTACAACCTCCTCCCCGTACTGACAGCCATGGAAAACGCCGAGTTCACGCTCCTGCTCCGGGGCGTCCCCGCCCACGAGCGACACGAGCGGGTGCGCGCGCTTTTCCACGAGATCGGGATCGCGGGCATGGAAGACCGGCGCCCGGGCAAACTGTCCGGCGGCCAGCAGCAGCGGGTCGCCGTGGCGCGGGCGGTGGTGGGCAACCCGGCGCTCGTGCTCGCCGACGAGCCCACCGCCAACCTGGACTCGGTCTCGTCCAGCGCGCTCCTGGACGTCATGGAGCGGCTCAACCGCGAGCACGGCACGACGTTCGTCTTCTCGACGCACGACCCGCGCGTCATGGAACGGGCACGCCGGCTCATCCGGCTCGTGGACGGCAGGATCGAGTCGGACGAGCGGACGGAGCGCGTGGGGCCGGCGTGAGCCCAAAGGGATCGGCGATGGAAATCGGCGGCCGCGGTCGCGGCCTTGTCCGCACATTCGGTTGCGCGACGCTCCTGCTGTTCGTGCTGCTCGTGCTCGTCCTCCCGGCGCCCGCACGGGCCCAGAAGCTGGGCGTGAGCGCGTACGTTCTGGGGGTGGCGACACAAGCCGGGGGGAGCCTGTTCGGGCCTGGTGGTACCAGCCTGCTCGGCCGCTTCCGGCTCATGCCCGTGTGGACGGACGGCGCCGTCACGGTGGACCTTGCCTACGAGCACATCCTGACGCGCACGCCGGTCGGCGGCTCGATCACGATCACCTCGCCCGGCGGCGCGGCCGGCAGCAGTGGCGACGGGGACTGGCTCGTGCTCGATGGGTCGATCCACCGGAGCGACCGGACGTCATGGCGGCACCGCTTCGACCGCCTGAGCGTCGGCGCCGACCTCGGCGCGGTATCCGTGACGGTCGGGCGCCAGGCGATCTCCTGGGCGACCACCCTCTTCCTCACGCCCGCGGATCCCTTCTCTCCGTTCGACCCCTCGGACCCGTTCCGGGAGTATCGGGGCGGCGTGGACGCCCTACGTGTTCGGGTCTTCCCCGGCCCCTTCTCCGAGATTGAAATCGTGGTGCGGCCGGCCACCACCCCCACGGGCACGACGCTGACGGCGCTGGGTCGATTCCAGACCTCACGGGGCGGATGGGCCTTCGGTGCGTGGGCGGGCGCCGTGCATGACGATCCAGCAGGGGCCCTCTTCGCCTCCGGGGCCTTGGGCGCCACCGGGCTGCGCGGGGAGGCGGCCGTTCGACGCGGGGGGCGGCACGACTCTGTGCTGCGGGCGGCGCTCGGCGCGGACCGTCGCTTCACGGTCGCGGCCCGAGACCTCTACGCGCTGCTCGAGGTCCAGTTCGATGGCTTTGGGGCCAAGAGGCCGGCCGACCTGATTGGCGTCTCCTCGTCCTCGCCCTACGTGCGGGGCGAGATGCAGACGCTCGGCCGGTGGACCGCGGCGGGCCAGGTGACCTGGCAAGCACACCCGCTCGTCGGCCTCGAGTCGCTCGCGCTCGTCAACCTCGAGGACGGCAGTGCGTTGATCGGCCCTGCCGTGTCCTGGTCGGCGACGTCCGCGGCGTCGGTCCGGGTGGGAGCGTTCTTCGGTGCCGGGGCGGATGCCCTGACCCCATCGCCAGGTGCGCCCCCAGGCCTGGCTTCCGAATACGGGCCGATCCCGTTCGTAGCCTACGCCTCAGTCTCCGTGTTTTTCTGAACCCTGGGGCGCGCTCCGGGCGTAGGAGGGAGCACACAGCCCGCGAAGGAGGAACAGACCCCATGGCCAAGAACCGAAGCCAGCACGCACCGCGCGACCGGAAACGTCCCTTCAAGATGCCCGAGCCGCCGTGCACCCCGAAACCGCCGCGCGTACCCCCACCGCCCAGCCCCGCACCGCCCTTCGACCCGTCGATTCCCGACTTCCGGAAGATCTTCAAGCCGAAGTAGGCGGAGCCGAAAATAGCGGGGTGGAAATAGCGGAATCGTACCGCTCAGGCCATCGAGCCTATGCGTTCGGCGTCCGAACCCGACGGAGCCGGCGCGCCTCTCACGCCTGGCATCACGTTGTAGTGGTAACCGATCCAGATGAGGATCAGTCCGATGAACTCCGTGATGTAGAGGACCTCGGTATGGCCGAACCGCGTCGCGGCGCCGCCGATGCCCGGGAGAAGGGCGCCCAACGCGATGAACAGGTTGCCTACGAAGCGGTGTCGAGCCGAGGTGTCCTTCCGGAAACGCCAGGCCGACGCGGCCGCGCCGCCGATCAGGAAGATCGCAGCGTAGCTGTTGATGAAGGGGCTGAACAGGCGAGCCGCCTTCCACTCCATGACCTGCCCGGTGAGCCGGTGCGCCTCGACCAGATCGTAGCGGATCGGGCTCAGGATCACGAACGCCGACGCCACGACGATCGCCGTCACGAGAAGCGCAGAGAGCCGGTTGGCCAACTTCCGCGAGCACATGAGGTAGACCGTGCCCTGGGCCAGAGGTGCCCCCCCGAGCAACGCGCCCGAGATGTACCACGCCCGAAAGATCGGCTCATGCCATCCGAAGAGCGTGGTGAACGACTCCGTGAACGTGCCCACGCCGAACATCGCGATTCCGATCGACCACCACAGCAGGTGTGGCCCGGATCGGCGCTCGCGCCAGCGACGAAAGACCACCGGGGCGAAGAAGGCCGCGACCAACGTCGTGCCGATCGGGATGAACGAAACGAAGGCAGGCATCGCGTGGGGCTCCTGTCCTGAGTCCCTAGAACGACACGTCCCAGCTCAGGGTCAGGTTGCGCTTCGGCTCCGGGCGGAAGAACGAAGCGTTCGAGAACTCCGCGTAGAGTTGGTTGGTCAGGTTGGTCAGCGCCACGCTCAGCCGGTGGACCTGGCCGCCCTCGGTGCGGAAGACCGTGACGCCGGCCCGCAGGTCCTGGACCGTGAACGCGGGCAGGATATCGCCGATCGGGTTGTCGTTGAGTTGCACGTCCTTGCGGTCGCCGTTGTGGCGGATCTCCCAGGCGGCCCAGAACCGATCCGAGGGGTCCTCGTATCGCACCCTCCCCGTGACCTTGCTGCTGAACGACTCCCCCACCGGGTTTTCGATGTGCAAGGCGTCCTTCGACGTCATCCACGTGTAGTTGCTCCCCACGGAGAGAGCGCGCGTCACCGACATCTGTCCGTTCAACTCGACGCCCCGGAAGAGCAACTGCTCCACGTTGGTGTTCTGGTACGCGGACTGTCCCTGCACCTTGTAGTCCAGGGGCTCGATGCGGATGCCGTCG
>JBBSOM010000186.1:0-5929 GCA_038259715.1 Longimicrobiales bacterium | reverse complement strand
GCGCGGACGCCGGTGTCCTCGAACGCCTGCGCCAGGAGGCGGAACGTGGCGTAGTCGTCGAAGGGCGCGAAGGCGCCCCCGACCGTGAAGTCGAACGTGGGCTCGGACACAGCGTTCGAGCCGAGCTGCTGACGCAGGAAGTCGACGTGCGCCTGTTCGTGGCTTTGGATCGTCTCGAAGATGGGGCGGTCGGACGACGGGATCACCCCGGAAGACAGCCCCATCTTGTAGTATGCGTTTTCCAGGTATTCGAGGGTCAGCGCGAAGTTCAGTACATCTTCGACGTTGCCGCTCGCAGCTTGTGCGAGCACATCTCTATGGTTCGTCATGGTGAGGGCCTCCCTCAGGTATTCTGAAGCATGATGTCGTCGGTCACGAAAGCGCCGGCGGCCGCGAGAACGGCTTCAGGGCTGTTCGCGCCGTCGAAGGCGTCGGGCGCGAAGCTCTTGTCGAAGAGCGTCCGGATCACCGACGCGTGCCGAGCCTCGACCGAGACGATCTTGCCCGCCACCGTCAGGAAGTCCGCGTCCGCCAGGTAGGCCGCTGCGCCATTGTAGGCGGTGACGCCGAGGTCCTCGAACGTCATCGCGTACTGGAGCACGCTGGCCCGGCTCGAGAAGTCGATCACGTCGAACGTGGGGGTCAGGCCCGGGATGGCGTTGTTCCCCAGCGCCGCCTTGAAGAAGTCTCGGTGCGCGACCTCGTGGTCGCGTATGTCGGTCAAGACGGCCTTCTCATCCGCCGTCGCCCCGCCGAAGAAGTTGTCCACGACCTGGATGTAGAAGGCCGCCTCCAACTGTTCCAGCGCGTACGCGTAGTTGAGCACACCGAAATCCGAGGAGAAGTCCAGCGTCACGGATTCCGGCAGCATCGTCATCGGATTGTCTTTGTCTCCGCAGGCGGCGAAAACGCCAGGGAGCAGGATGACGGTGCCACCCACCCCCATCGCCTTGAGGAAGCTCCGCCGCGTCGTGGGGCTTCCCAGATCCAACCCGTCGCGGATCACCAGTCGTTCGTCGTTCATCGGTCCCTCCGGATGAATGCATCGTCGGGCCGACCCTGGGGTCGACTCCTGCCTTCACCTGGTCTACGTCGCCGGTACCGCGAGCGGATGAGTCCGATCCAGATCGTGCGTCATCTGCTTGCAAGAGGATGCGGTCATTCCTAGTATCCGACAACGTCGACATAAGGTGGGGATCATGAGTCTCGGGGACCTTCAACAACTTGATGGCGCCTAGGGATCTGGGGACGGCCGTAGTCGGGGTCGCGGCAGACCTTGGGTACGCGTGGCGCCAGGCGCGGAAGCGTCCGGGCTTCGCCGCGGCCGTCGTGCTCACACTCGGCCTCGGGATCGGCGCCAACACGGCCGTGTTCAGCTTGATCCATGCCGTTGTGTTGAGTCCACTGCCCTACCACGAGCCGGACGACCTCTACAGCGTTTCCGAGCGCCATGAATCGGGCCGACTACGGGTTCCGTCCTACCCGACATACCTCGATTGGACCCAGGAGGCCGGCCGGTTCGAGGAGTCGGCATTTGTCCGTGGCGCGGCGGTGACGTACCGCTCAGGGGACCAGTCAGGGTTGATGGTGGGCGCCTTCGTCACGAAAGGCTTCTTCAGCCTGCTCGGGATGGCACCCGAGCTCGGACGCTTTCTTTCGAACGAGGACTCCCGGCCGGGGGCCGAAAGCGCGGTGGTTCTCTCCCACCGTGCATGGCAACAGTGGTTCGGCGCCGATCCCGACATCCTCGGCACGACCCTTGTCGTCGACCAGGTGGCGTTCGCGGTTGTCGGCGTGATGCCCCCGTCCTTCGCCTACCCGGACTGGGGCGCCGACAACGACCTGTGGATGCCCCTCTCGCATCTTCCCGAAGACCAACTCGCCGCCCTAAACCAACGGGGATTCAGTGCGGATAGCCGCGTCGTCGCGAGGCTTGGCGGTGGCCGTGACGTGGCCGAAGTACAACAGCGGCTGGATCGACTCGAGAAGTCTCTCTCGGACGCCTATCCCGACGTCAGTGCGGGTTGGAATACGGTGCACTTCGATTCGCTCAAAGAGCTCGAGATCGGCGGCGTGCGTCCGCGCCTTCTCGTGCTCTGGGCGGCTGTCGTGCTCCTGCTGCTGATGTGTTGTCTCAACCTGGCAAACCTCTACCTGGTCCAGGGCAGCTCCAGGCGTCGCGAGTACGCCGTGCGCGCCGCCCTGGGCGCCCCCCGTGGCCGCGTGTTCCGGCAGGTCCTCACGGAAACGCTCGCGCTGGCTGCGATCGGCGGCGGCGTGGGCGTGCTCCTGGCCCAACAGGGCATCGCATGGGCACGGACCGGCGGGCTCACCGATCTGCCACGCATCGCCGAGTTGCGCCTCGACGGAACGGTACTCCTCTTCGCGGCCCTTCTCGCGGTTGCGACCGCGGTGTTCTTCGCCCTCCTGTCGGCACGGCACGCGGGGGGCGCAGCCCTACAGGACCATCTTCGTGGGCGTGGACCGGGACTGAGGTGGATGACGCCGCTTCTTTCCGGCATCCAGGCCGCTCAGGTCGGGATGACCTTCGTGCTCCTGATGGGTGCGTGGTTGCTGGGCGAGACCTTTGTGAATCTCACGCGGGTGGACCCCGGCTATGACCCCGCGGATGTGGTCGTCGTGCCCATCAATCCACCGTCCCCGCGCTACGACAGCGGTGCGGCCGCCTCGGACCTCTACACGAGGCTCCTCGATGCCGTGCGAGCGGTCCCCGGCGTGACGTCGGTTGCCCTCACCAACCATGGTCCCGGGGGGCTGGATGGCCTGCAGATGGCCGCCGCGATCGGCGGTGCGCCCCAGGGGGCGGACGACGACCTGTCGGTGTATTACCGGACCGTCTCGGCCGGCTATTTCGCGACGGTGGCGACGCCCGTGGTCGCCGGGCGCGAGTTCACCGACCAGGACCTGGCGGGCGGCGAGGGGCCGCTCATCGTCAACGAGACCCTGGCCGGCCGCTTCGGCGGTCCGGCCGCGGCGGTAGGACAGACGCTCGGTGTGGACAAAGCGGCCAGCACCCGTCCGGACTTCGGGGAGGCGCTGCTGGGCACCATCGTCGGCGTGGTCGGCGACCTGGACGACTCAGAGACCGGCGGACGGCCCGTTTCCGTCGTCTATGTGCCCTTCACGCAGTCACCCTGGGCTCAGGTCCGACTTCTCGTCAGGGCCCGCGGGACGTCGGCGGCGATGTTGCGCACCATCGAGGCCGCCGTGCACACCGTCGAACCCGCCATCCCTCTATCCGGGCCGTTTTCCAATGTTGGCCGCCTGGAAGATCTTCGATTCGCGCAACGGTCCCAGGAGCGGCTCAGCGCCGGGTTGACCAGTGCGTTCGCGGGTGTCGCCCTCCTCCTGGCGTGCATCGGCATGTACGGCGTGATCTCGTTCATCGTGCTGGCCCGGCGCCGTGAAGTGGGCGTGCGCATCGCCCTGGGTGCCACATCGACCATGGTGACCTGGCAGGTGGTGCGACGAGCGGCCCTCATCAGCGCGGCGGGACTCGGGGTCGGCGCGGTCGTGTCCGCCCTGTCGACGTCGCTCATCACCTCGATGCTCTTTCGAATCACTCCGCTGGATGCAGGGCGATATGTGGTCGTCGCTGCGCTCCTGCTCCTCATCGCGGTGGCCGCCGCGCTGTTGCCGGCTCGGCGTGCCGCCATGACGGATCCGGCGGTGGTGCTTCGGTCGGAGTGATGGGGGGTGCCGCCGCCTAGCGGCCCGCCTCGGTCAGCAATCGGTCGGCGAAATTCATGAGTTCCTGCTCCAGCTCCTCGTGGACATCTCCGAGCGCCGGTCCGTAGAAGCCGGAGTGCACCCGTCGAACCCGGCCGGACGGATCCAGGAAGATCGTGGTCGGAAAGGCGATGGGGCCGTCGAGTTGGGGCTGCGTCTCCCGGGGTGAGTCGTCGTCGTTCACGCCCGCGAGCAACAGCGGGTACTCGATGCCGAACTTTTCGGCGAACCGCCGTACGAGCGGGCCGTCGACCTGGGGATCGCCGGTCACTTCGTAGGCCAGACCCACGATTTCCAGGCCGCGATCGTGGAACCGGTTGTAGAGCTTGACCATGGTGGGGGCCGCGTCGTGGCAGGTGGGGCACCACGTGCCGAAGATCTCGACGATGACGACCTTGCCCCGGAACCGGTCGTCGAGGTTCGTGACGATGTTGCCGTCCAGGTCCGGAAAGTCCCAGATGAAGGTGGCCGCGGTGTCCGCCTTCACGAGTTCGGTGGGAGCCTTGAGGTGGGGAGCGCCGGTGGAGCGCACCGCGACGAAGGGCTGCTGGGACGTGAGGCCGGCGTGGAAGACCCCCCGCAGGGTGTCGCCGTCCAGCGCCCCCGTCAGCATGTAGACGAAGGAGCCGTCGAAGTGCGACATGACGAAGCGTCCGTTCTCGACGCCTCCCCAGAAGAGGCCGGAGTCTCCGGTGTTGGAGATGACGGTGCCCTCGAGGCCGCGCGGGGTCACGCGCAGCTCCAGGACCCGTGGGCTCGGGGTCCCTTCCGGAGTGAACGTCGCGTCCCAGCTTCCCACGAGGGACGCGGGCGGCGGCTCGATGGGCCAGGAGCCGCGCGACGCACGGAAGGGGATCGTGCGGGGTCCGCGGTTCCCCACGTTGCGGTAGAACCCGACCAGCGAGTCGGGTGTCACATGGGCGCGGATCGCCGCAGCATAGTCGCCGATCTCGAGGACGACCGAATCGCCCGGAAGAGTCCGCACGGCCGAAAACGGATCGCACTGCGCGCCATTGCACAGGACGCCGGACGACGGGCTTCCCCCCCGCAACTCCATCTCGAAACGAAGGGGGCCGCCGGCCAGGTCCAGCTGTGCGCGCCAGCGGCCGTCCAGGCGCTGCTGCCCGGCCACGTTTGCGGCTCCAGCACCGACGCAAAAAGCGAGCAAGGCCAGGAGGGGCAGGAGCCGCGTGAGGGGTCGCATCATGGCATCAGTCATGAGAGGGTCGATACAGCTCGCCGGCCTCCACCCGGGCCTGGAGCGTGTTGCCGGGCCACGGAATGGGGCAGGGAAAGCGCGGATTGTAGGCGCAAAACGGGTTGCGGGCGCGGTTCATGTCCAACCGGTAACGGGCGCCGCCGAGGGGCTGAAGCACCACGAAGCGGCCGGGGGGGTACGTTTCGACGCCGCTGGTGCCGTCACGGAAGAATACGGTGACCTCGGATTCCTCCGAACCGGCGACGGGAATGCGGTAGGCCGTGAGCGTCACGTCGTCGCCCAGGACGGAGCCGGTGAAGGTGCCGGCCAGGGACGCAGCCACCTCCACGCCGTCGAGCCCCAGCATGGGGCGGTCCGCCGGTCGATCGGGACGCTGCAGCTCGCCCACCACCACGAGGTCCGCGCGGTACGGGAACCACCCGGGGTGGTCCACCGGCTGCGACATGGGCGCGAACACCGTGACGATGTCGCCCCGGGGCGACGAATTCACCCGCAGCCGCCAGTCGCCCAGAGCGACCTCACGGTTGCGGGGCACGGACCGACGCCCCTCCTGGGTGCTCAGGGCGAGGCCCCGCGGGCCCTTGGAGAGCGTGGCCGGCGGAGCTCCCCGCAGCGCCGCCTGTCCCTCGGGCCCGAAGACCAGGTCTCCGCTCAACGGCCCGAAGAACACGGCCGCGTACGGAGACGACGGGGACGAGCGTAACCACTCGGCGTAGTCCGCCCGCTCGGCCTGCACGCCCGGCGGGATCTGGGCGTGGAGCACAGCGGGCACGACGAGTGCGGCCAGGATGATTCGTATGGGCATGACGGATACAAGTAGAGGGCGTCGCGGATTTACGCGAGTTCGCGGTGGCGGTCGACATCCTGCCCAATACGCGGACCGGCCCGTTGGTTCGCGAAGAAGCGGGACCTCTGTCCCGTACCGGGGTTGAACTACTCGCTTCTCTGTGCCCACTCTCT
>JBBSOM010000185.1:0-5950 GCA_038259715.1 Longimicrobiales bacterium | reverse complement strand
GGTGCCGTCACGGAAGAATACGGTGACCTCGGATTCCTCCGAACCGGCGACGGGAATGCGGTAGGCCGTGAGCGTCACGTCGTGGCCCAGGACGGAGCCGGTGAAGGCGCCGGCCAGGGACGCCGCCACCTCCACGCCGTCGAGCCCCAGCATGGGGCGGTCCGCCGGTCGATCGGGGCGCTGCAACTCGCCCACCACCACGAGGTCCGCGCGGTACGGGAACCACCCGGGGTGGTCCACTGGCTGCGACATGGGCGCGAACACCGTGACGATGTCGCCCCGGGGCGACGAATTCACCCGCAGCCGCCAGTCGCCCAGAGCGACCTCACGGTTGCGGGGCACGGACCGCCGCCCCTCCTGGGTGTTCAGGGCGAGGCCCCGCGGGCCCTCGGAGAGCGTGGCCGGCGGAGCTCCCCGCAGCGCCACCTGTCCCTCGGGCCCGAAGACCAGGTCTCCACTCAAGGGCCCGAAGAACACGGCCGCGTATGGAGACGACGGGGACGAGCGCAACCACTCGGCGTAGTCCGCCCGCTCGGCCTGCACGCCCGGTGGGATCTGGGCGTGGAGCACGGCGGGCACGACGAGTGCGGCCAGGATGATTCGTAGGGGCATGACGGATACAAGTAGAGGACGTCGCGGATTTACGCGAGTTCGCGGTGGCGGTCGACATCCTGCCCAATACGCGGACCGGCCCGTTGGTTCGCGAAGAAGCGGGACCTCTGTCCCGTACCGGGGTTGAACTACTCGATTCTCTGTGCCCACTCTCTGTGCCCCCTGCCCTATTCGACGACCGCCATGGACCCCGAGCGCCGATACACCGAGGAGGAGGTCTCCGAGATCCTCGACCGCGCCACCGAAGCGCAACTTACGAGGACGCCCACCGGCGGCGGCGGCGCGGGCCTCACGCTGGCCGAGCTCAAGGAGATCGGGCAGGAGGTGGGGATCCCGGAGGACGTGATCTCCAGCGCCGCGGCCAGCCTGGACCGACCGCGCCCCGCGGTGATCCCCCAGCCGAAGTTCCTCGGCCAGAACATCGGCGTGGGTCGGACGGTGGATCTCCCCAGACGCCTCACCGACACGGAGTGGAACCGCCTGGTCATCGATCTTCGCGAGACCTTCAATGCCAAGGGGAAGATCAGCGGAGAAGGGGCCTTCCGGCAGTGGAACAACGCCAATCTCCAGGCCCTGCTCGAGCCGACCGAGTCGGGAGAGCGGCTTCGACTGAGGACCGTGAAGGGCAACGCTCGCACCTTCCAGGGGATGGGGGCCGCCTTCATGTCGGCCAGCCTCGTCATAGGCGTCATGTCGGTTCTCGGCCTGGTCGCCGACCCCTCCCAGGCGGTCACGTTCGGCCTGATGGGGGCCGCGTTCTTCCTCGTCAGTCGCGTCACCGTGCCGGCCTGGGCCAAGACACGCGCCCGACAGTTCGAGGACGTCATCGAGCGGGTCACGCATTCGGTCGAGGCCGCGCCCTCGGGCTCGAACCGCCTGCCGCCGCCGCCACCGGAAGGCGCGAGCGGCTCCTGACCGCTCGATCCGCACCGCACGGGGCGAACCAGCGCGCCCAAGGTCCCCGCCGGCATCGTGTTTCTTACGGATCTTCTGTAACTTAACAGAGTGCCTGCGGTCCAGATCAGCCTACGGAGGCTCTTCATGAGCGAAAGGTCCAAAGAGCTGGCTGGGGTCCTGTCCTTGCCCCCGATGCCCCGGACGTCCGAGATCTCAGCGTCGAAAGCCCAGGACAAGATGGGCGAGATCCTCGCGCGGGTGGCCGGCGGCGAGCGCGTGGTGATCCTCCGCTACGGGCGCCCCACGGCGGTCATGGTCCCGGTCGAGGAGTTTCTGGAGATGATCGGTCACGGAGAGCCCGACCTGGCCGACCTCGAACGCGAGTTCGACGAGAGGTTCGCCGCCATGCAGACCCCCACGCACCGCCGCGGTGTGGATGCGCTTTTCGCCATGAGCGGCCGGCGGATGGGCGAGGCGGCACACGAGGCGGTAGCCGGCGCGGACATAGAGAAGCCCGGCGCCTGACGGCCCATTTGTGATGTCGCCGCCCGTCATCACGGTCCTGGCCGGCGTGAACGGCGCCGGTAAGTCGTCCGTGGTCGGCGCCGCCCTGCGGGCGACCGGAGCTGACTACCACGATCCCGACGAGGTCACCCGTGCCTATCGAGCGCACGGGATTCCCGAGGAGGAGGCCAACGTCCGGGCCTGGAACCGCGGGCGCCAGGACCTGGCACGCGCCATCGACGAGGGGCGGAGCTACGCGTTCGAGACGACGCTCGGCGGGCGGACGATGACCGATCTACTGATACGGGCCGGCCGAACCGGCATCGTGATCCGCATGATCTACGTGGGCCTCGCGTCGGCCGATCTGCACGTCGAGCGCGTCCGGGGGCGCGTCGCCCGGGGTGGCCACGCCATTCCCGAGGAGCGGATTCGGCACCGCTGGGTAACGAGTCGGAAGAATCTCATCCGACTCCTGCCCCGGCTGATGGACCTGCGCGTCTACGACAACTCGGCCGAGGCGAATCCCGAGGAGAACCAGGCTCCGGAGCCGAAGCTTCTCCTGGAGATCCATGACCGAGTCATAAGGTTCGCGGCATCGCCCGAAGAGATCCCCGACTGGGCGAAGCCGGTGTTGATGGCGGCCGCCAAGGTGTAAGGCGCGGCCGCTGCCTACCCTCCCGAGGGCTGCGACTCCTTCAGCAGCTCGGCCAGGTACTGCTTCCACACCACCGCCTTGGTGTGCGTGCCATGGCCGACGGTCTCGTCGCTCAACGGAATGACGATCGCCCTGCCCCGCTTCACGCGCCCGATCTCCTTCTCGAGAATCCGCAGCTCGGGAGGATTGATCAGGTCGTCGGCGGAATTGATGGCGACGAGGGGAGCCTCGATCTTCTCCAGATCGGGTGCGGGATCGTAGTCCTCTGAGGCGCGGAACGCATACAGGATGTCGTTGGCGTCGCGGGTGCGCATGAAGCGCTCGCCGCTCGCGTCCATGGCCGCGTCCACGCTGGCCAACGTGGGGTGCGCCCGGTAGTGGGTGATGGGGTTACCGCCCATGAAGTCCAGCATGTTGCCGACGAACTTCATCGCCCCCAGGGGACCTGTGTAGTCGCCGCTGTCGTAGTCCGGGTCGCTGCGAATGGCGTCGATGATCATCTTGCGCCACATGCGGTTCCGGCCCGAGATGGGTCCGGGCACGCTGGCCAGAGGCATGAGGGCGTCCATGAAATCCGGGTACATCTCGCCCCAGAGCCAACTGTGCATGCCGCCCATCGACGTCCCCATCACCAGACGCAGGTGGTTCACGCCCATCCCCTCCGTGAGGAGCATGTAGTCGGCGTCGACCATGTCGCGGTAGCCGTAGTGCGGAAAGCGCGCGTGCAGCCCGTCGCTCGGCTTGCTCGACTGCCCGTGCCCCACGCCGTCGGTCAGCACGATGAAATACTCGGTGGCGTCCAGCAGCTGACCGGGTCCGAAGAGCTGCCCCGCGAAGCCGTCATTGAGGAAGTTCGTGCCGCTGCCGGTGGTGCCGTGCATGATGAGCACCACGTTGGTCGCTCTGCCCTCGGCGTCCTTACGGAGCGTCCCGATCGTGCGGTAATGCATGCGCAGCTCGGGAAGCGTGTTCCCGTCCCGGAACGTGAAGTCGTGAATCACGTAGTCGTGCTGGACCGGCTCGGGATACCCGCTTTGCGCGCGCGCCGACGCGCCAGGCGCGGCCAGGGCCGCCAGGACGAGGACGCAAGCCGAGGCGTGGCGGACGAAATTCGGAAACCGACGCATGGGGATGACCCTCCACGGGTAAGCTTTCTTGGTTCGCGGTGGGAGGGGCCGCGCAGGACAGGAAGAGTATCGCGGGGCCGGGTTGGGCGACGCCAGGGACGCCAGGCCAAAGCGCCTCATCGGAGCGCCTCGTCGGATCGGCACTATTCCGCAGTGGGTCGGCAGTGGTCGGCAGTGCTCGGCAGTGCTCGGCACTATGTTGAACCATGTCGATCAGCCGGTACGTCCATCGCGTCGCGACGACGGCGCTTCTCGCGTCCCTCCTCCTGGCATGCGCGGCCGGGACGAGTGCCCAGGAGCCCCTCCGGCTCACCTTCCTGGACGTGGGCCAGGGCGACGCGGTGCTCGTGCAGGACCCCGGGGGGAAGACCGCGCTCGTGGATGCGGGGCGGGGCGAGGACCTGAGCGGTCGCCTGCGGGCGCTCGGCGTTGAGCAGATCGACCTGCTGGTCGCGAGCCACGCCCACGCCGACCACATCGGGGGGATGCGGCAGATCATGCGCGCGTTCCCTGTCCACTTCTACATGGACAACGGCCTCCCCTATACCACCGCCACCTACCTCTCGCTCATGCGGGCGCTGCGGGCGCGCCCGGATATCACCTATCTGCAGGCCACCCCACGCACCCTCACGCTGGGCGACGCCGAGATCCGCGTCCTCTCCCTTCCCGAAGGGGTCGAGGACCAGAATGACGCGTCCGTGGGGTTGGTGCTCAGCTACGGGAAGTTCCGGGCCCTGCTGAGCGGAGACTCCGAGGTCGCCGAGCTCACCTGGTGGGTCGCCCATGGCGAAGTGCCCGACGTCACGGTCCTGAAGGCGCCGCATCACGGGAGCGGAAACGGGTTCACGCCCGCCTTTCTGGCGGCGGCGCGACCGGAGTTGGTGGTGATCTCCGCAGGCGCCAACATCTACGGACATCCGATGCCCGACGTCGTGGCCGCGTATGCCGCCGTCGCGCAGCGGGTCTACCGCACCGACCAAAGCGGGGACGTCACGATCCTCGGCTACGAGGACGGTCACTTCGAGGTACGCCAAGGAGGGGCATCCCGATGAGCAGCCGACGCTATGTGGTGGACCGCTTCGAGGGAAGGCTCGCGGTCCTGATGGCGGACGACGAAGAGGGCGCGACCGTGGACGTTTCCCGGGCTGAGCTTCCTGCCGGAATCGAGGAGGGAATCGGGGAGGGGGCGGTGCTGGTCGTCCCGATCTCGGAATCCGGTCAGCCGCAGTGGGGCTCCGCGACGCGGGACCTGGAGGAGGAAGCCCGTCGTCTGGAAGAGGCAAAGGCGATTCTCGAGGAGCTGAAGCGGCGGGACGGCGGAGGGGACGTGGTGTTGTGAGGAGGCGCGCGTTCAGGTCAGATGGTCCCGTGTTCTCATCTCGAGCCACCCTCGTCCTCACCCTGGGTGTGTTGGCCATCGTCGGTGGCGCCCGTGCCCAGACGCCGCCCCAGACCCAGGCCGACGACTACACGCGCTACGAGCTCCAGGCGCCTGGGAGTGCGGCGTTCCACATCCTCTACGACGTCACCGCCACGACCCCGGGCGCGCACTACTTCTACAACACCATCCGGCCCGGCGCCGAGGAGGAGGTCCACGGCGTCATCGACCTGCACACGGGCGCGTCGTTGCCGTGGGAGGTGGTGGATGGCGCCCACGCCCGAGCCAACGGGCACCCCCGGGCGAGCCTGGAAGGGCGCTACATCAAGGTGACGCTGGCCCGTCCGGTACCGGACGGCGGCCAGGGCCGCCATTTCTGGAAGAGCCGGAAGGAAACGCGGTCTTCATCAGCATTCACCGGTAGGTTGACATGAAGATCATTGAAGAAGGTGCGAGGGGTGTTGCTCTGACCCCGGATCGTGGGAAGGTCCTGGTGGTGTACGAGTATCGTGATCTGACCCTGGATTCCGGGATAGTGGTCAAGGACGTCCTCGTCGGCGTGGCTAAAGACACGGGAGAAGTCCTGACCATTCCCGCTCAGTCCACGCCTCGGATCAGACTCGCCAGGCAGGACGTGAAAGACGAAACGTTCTCCGTGAGGATTCCGCTAGAGTTGAACGACGTCCTGTGGGGGGTCTCGCACGAGCTCGGAGCGAATCCGACGAAGTTCAACTCGGCGATGATCCGTTTCTATCTGCATGAAGCGACGGATAGCCG
>JBBSOM010000184.1:0-5959 GCA_038259715.1 Longimicrobiales bacterium | reverse complement strand
GCGCACGTCGTTGTACGTGATGCTCGGCGCGGTCGGACTGGTCCTGCTCATCGCGTGCGCAAACGTCGCGAACCTGCTCCTGGTGCGTGGCGAGGGCCGTCTGCGCGAAGTATCGATCCGGGCCGCCATGGGGGCGGGGCGCGGGCGCATCGTCCGTCAGCTCCTGACCGAGAGCGTCCTGATGGCCGTGGTCGGCGGCGTGGCGGGCGTGGGCCTGGCCCGCCTCGGGCTCTCGGCGCTCCTGGCGTTGGCTCCGGCCGATCTGCCGCGTACGGACGGGATCCACCTGAACGGAACGGTGCTCGCCTTCTCGGCCGGCGTGGCACTCCTGTCTGGGATCCTGTTCGGGCTCGCGCCCGCGCTGCAGACGCTGCGCATGGACGTTCAGAGTACGCTCCGCGACCAAGGGCGCGGAGGCACGGCCGGCCGAAGCCGGTTCAAGTATCGGCAGCTTCTGGTCGTCAGCCAGACCGCGCTCGCCGTCATGCTGCTGGTCGCCGCGGGACTCCTGGTCCAGAGCTTCTGGCGCCTGAGCAGCGTCGACCCGGGGTTCCGGGGCGATCACGTGCTCTCCGTCTCGCTGAGCGTCCCCGAGTCCACGTATCCCGAGGACGCCGACGTCACCGGATTCTATCGGGATCTGATGCCGCGCCTCAGGGCGCTTCCCGGTGTGTCGGCGGCAGCGTTGGTACAGACCGCTCCGCTGACCGGGAGTCTGCCGCCCAACGACATCGAGTTTGAAAATCGGGCCACAAGCCCGAACGACCCTCCGTTGAATGCGGACATCCAGATGGTCTCCGCCGGATACTTCGACGCCTTGAAGATCCCGGTCCTGAACGGCCGGGTGTTCGACGAAACGGACAACGAGCAGTCCGAGGTAGTGGCGGTGGTGGACGAGGCACTGGCGACGCGCTTCTTCGACGACCCCGCGCAGGCACTCGGGGAACGCATCCGTCAGCCCGGAGACGCCGCACTCGCGCGCATCGTGGGCATCGTCGGCAACGTGCGGCAGGAGAGGCTCGACCTGGAGCCCCGGGCCCAGCTCTACCTGCTTCACGCGCAGAGCCCGAGGACGTGGTACGCTGGGCGCGCCATGACGTTGCTCCTACGCACTGGTGTGGATCCGCTCGGACTCGTGAGCGCGGTGCGGGGGGAGGTGCGGGCGCTCGACCCGAACCTGCCCGTCTACCAGGTGACCACCATGCAGCAGACCGTGGACGCGTCGACGGCCGGCCAACGGTTCAGCATGTGGCTCCAACTCGCATTCGCCGGCGTGGCGCTCGTCCTCGCGATGATCGGGATCTACGGCGTGCTGTCATACTCCGTCGCGCAGCGCACGCGCGAGATCGGCATCCGCATGGCGCTGGGTGCCGAACGGGGCTCGATCCTCCGCCTGGTCGTGGGGCAGGGGATGTCGCTCGTCGTCGGGGCGGTGGTGCTCGGCCTCGGCGGGGCGTTGGTGGCCGGTCGCGTCCTGGCCAGCCTGCTGTACGGGATCTCACCGAGGGATCCCCTGACGTACGCGGCGGTGGCGAGCGTCCTGGTCCTGGTGGCCCTGGTGGCGTGCTGGATTCCGGCGCGCCGGGCCAGTTCGGTCAGGCCCCAGAGCGCGCTCCGGTTCGAGTAGAGGCAGGCGGCGGGGACGGGACGCGTCAGCTCTTGATCCGCCGAGCGCTCTTCACCTTCCCGTCGGCGCGCTGTCCCGCGTCGCCACCGCCTGGTGGTTCCAGTCCGGCGGCTCGACGCCCAGCAGGTTCCGTACGAAGAAGTCGTTGCGCTTGTGCGCACCGTAGTCGCCGCCCGATCCATGGTCGGCGCCGGGGACGTACAAGAAGTCGAAGTCCTTCCCGGCCTCGATGAGCGCGTTCACGACCTGGATCGTCGAGGACGGGTCGACGTTGGTGTCCATCTCGCCCACGGTGAGCAGCAGCTTACCCTGTAGCCGCCAGGCATTGTCGACGTTGGATGAGGCCGAGTACTGCGGCCCGAGCGGCCAGCCCATCCACAGCTCGTTCCACCAGATCTTGTCCATGCGGTTGTCGTGGCAGCCTGCCGACGACACCGCGACCTTGTAGAAGTCGGGGTGGAAGAGCAGGGCGCCCATCGCGTTCTGCCCACCCGCGGACGTGCCGAAGATGCCGACGTGGTCGATGTCGTAGTACGGGTAGCGCGCCGCGACGGCCCGGTGCCAGAGGATCCGGTCTGGGAAGCCCGCGTCCTTGATGTTCTTCCACGCGACGTCCTGGAACGCTTTAGAGCGGTTCGACGTCCCCATCCCGTCGATCTGCACGACGATGAACCCGAGCTCCGCGACCGACTGAAGTCGCGCCTGCGTGCCGAACGTCTTGGGCACGAACGATCCGTGGGGTCCCGCGTAGATAGACTCGATAACGGGGTAGCGTCGTGCCGGATCGAAGTTCGTCGGGCGCACGATGATTCCCCAGATGTCCGTCGTGCCGTCCCGCCCCTTCGACGTGAAAACCTCCGGGTACCGCCACCCCGTGGCGAGCAGCGCGGAGGCGTCGGCGCGCTCGAGGTCCATCACCGCCGATCGGTCGCTCGTCCGGCGCAGCACCGCCACCTGGGGGAGGTCCACCCGCGACCACCGGTCGACGTAGTAGGCTTTATCCGCCGAGAAGGTCACCGCGTGCGTGCCGTTCTCCTCGGTGAACGCCGTGAGACCCGATCCATCGAAGCCGATGCGGTACACGTGCACGAAGTACGGGTCCTCGGCCGGCGTCACCCCGCTCGCCTGGAACCAGATCTGGCGCTTCGCCACATCCACGCTGTCCACCGAGCGCACGACCCAGTCACCCTTCGTGATCTGGTTCTTCACCTTCCCGGTGCGCCCGTCGTACAGGTAGAGGTGGTTCCAGCCGTCGCGCTCCGACATCCAGATGATCTCCTGCCCGTCGTCCACGTCGTGGCGGAATTTCTTCCCTCCGCCGCTCGCGTCCGTGTAGTAGAAGAAGGTCTTCGGCTCCTCGGAGATCACGGCGCGCGTCGCCCCCGTGGTCGCGTCGACCTCGACGATGCGGTAGACCTGGTGGCCACGCTGGTTGTACTCGAACGTCAAACGCCGGCCGTCCTTCCTCCACGCCATCTCCGAGACGCTGTAGGCGTTTGGGAAGAGCGAGTCGTTCACCTCGATGCGAGTGCCGGCGTCCACGTCGAAGACCACGGGTGTCTGGCGGTCGAGCACGTCGCCGGGCTTCGCGTAGAGGAGCGTCGAGTGCTCGGGCTGGAGCTGGTCCTCGGGTGACGAGCGCACGTAGTGCACCTCGCGTTGGTAGCCCGGCACCACGCGGTATGCCGCCAGCCGCTGGGAGTCGGGCGACCAGACGATCGACGCGCGGGTGTACATGTCCCCCTCGCTGCCCTCCTGGCTCAGGAGCTTGAAGTGCTCCGAGCCCACCGCGCGCACGGCGACGTTGTGGTTGAGGATAAACGCCTCCCGTTTGCCGTCGAGGGACGCGACGGCGTCGCCGCGCTGCAGGCGCCAGAGCTGTCCCGGTCCGGCCTGCCAGGGGTAGGGGCGGTCGTCATTGCCGCCGCCCCGCCGCTCGGCCCCGCGGTTCGCGCAGGCGTAGTCGGAGAGCCCGCAGTGCCACGTGGAGTCCGCGAGGGCGAACTCGATCGCCGTCGCGCCGTCGACGAAGTCGAGCCGGCGGAAGGGGAGGTCGAGCGCCGTGACGGTGTCGCCCCGGGCGGACGTGAGGGAGCGCGCCAGCCGCTCGTGGTCGAAGGCCGGCTCCTTCGACGCGGCCTCCGCGTCGACCAGCACGAACCGGTGGCCACCGCGGACGGAGGTGCGGTACCACAAGCGATGCGTGCCCTCGATCCAGCCGGGCTCCTCGGCGAGACCCACCACCAGGTCGCTCGTGCGGGCGGCGAAGCTGTCGGCCCGCAGATAGTCGGCCTCCGTGCCCTGGGCGCCGAGGGGCGCGTAGCCTGCGGCGAGCAGAAGGAAGGCGAGCGCCGGAAGGGTGGGTGTCCGGCTTCCGTGGCGGCACCTCGTACGTGGCTTCATTCCGCTCCTCCTCGTGAACGAGCTTCGCATGGGGACACCGGTGCCCGGACGACCGCATCGCCGACTCCGGCACCCCGGATGGCCCGGCCAACTCATATATCTGCCGCGCCGCCGAGCGCACGCTATGCCGCGGCACGGGCGCGGACAAGAGTGCGAGGTCCGTGACGGATCGGTGCCGGGTCCGGTTCGCCACGGCACGCAGGCAGGGGGAAGGGAGATGCGCGGACGACGAACGAGTCGCCCTCCTTCGAGTGGTCCGACCGCATCGCCGAGTTCGCCGAACTCTACCGGAGCCGCTACATGGTGGGTTGCTGTCGGGCGCACTATCCGGTCCAGCGCGCGCACGCCCAGCACGTGCACGGCGCGCCCGTCCACCTCGATCGTCTTGCCCGCGATGCCGAGCGGGTGGAAAGGATGCTGGCGATCCTGACGCTTTCGGAGCGCCAGGAAGCGCTAGGGGGGCTCGCGCTCCTGGCGGACGCGGCGGACGCGTTGGTCCGACGAGGACGCGAGGACATGGAGGCACAGGTGAGAGGTGAGATCGCATGAGCCCCATACCCGCCGGATACTCCGGCACACCGCTCGCGAAGAAGCTCGGTATCCGGGAAGGACACCGCGTCGCCACGCTCGGCGCGCCTGACGGGTTCCCCGAACTGTTGGCGCCCCTTCCGCCGGGGGTCGAGGTCCGGGCGGATCCGCGCGCACGCAGGCTCTTCGATGTCGTCGTCGCTTTCGTCGTCTCGCCTCGGGAGTTGGAGCGCCGCTTCGCACGCGGCGACGCGATCCTCGACACGAACGGCGGCCTCTGGATCGCGTGGCCCAAGCGTACGTCGGCGTTGGCCACGGATCTCAAGGAGTCCCACGTGCGGGAGCACGGCCTGGGCCAGGGTCTGGTCGACAACAAGATCTGCGCGGTTGATCACGACTGGTCGGGCGTCCGCTTCGTGGTCCGCACCTCGGAGCGGGCCACCCGGGCCGCTGAGCGTGCGTCGCCCGCCTCGGGGCGCCCGCCGAGTCCGTCGGCGAAGCCTCGCTCCGATGGGAGGTCAAGGCGCCCGTGATCCGGGCGCGTTCACTGCTCCAACAAAGCCTCCCGGCGGGTATCCAAGCCCTGACGGAACCAAACCATCGTGATCGGTCCCGAAGGCACCGCCGCAGCGATGAGCCTGGCCACGGTCCACGGCTCGATCGTCACCAACCTGAACGGCGTAACCCAGCGTCCGAATGGTGGGAAGTCCGCGGGGCACGCGCCGCCGGGCGGCGTTCGCAGCGCAGGACGAAGCTCGGGGCCACCTCTCAGCCGCAGTAGTTCCCCGTATAGTCCCGGCACCGCTCCAGCTTGAAGTCGGGGTCGAGCGCGGGCGCGGCATCCGCCTCGGCCACCGCGCGGCCCGTCTGATACATCCAGCGGGTCATGCGGGCGAGCTTCTCGATGTCGATCCGATCGGGGTTGTCGAAGGGGGTGTGGTAGTCGTCGTGGAGCAGCGTCGTGAAGAAGAGCGCCGGCACCCCGACCCGGGCGTAGGGGAGGTGGTCCGAGCGGTAGTACCACCCCTCGCGGTGATCGGGGTCGTCCCAGGAGTGGTCGACCACGAATCCCGAGACGTCGGTGTTCGCCTGCAGCGCCATGGCAACCAGCTCGGGAGAGTTGCGGTGCGGCCCGACCGCCCCCAGCAGCGCCGCCGTATCGGGGTGATTCCGCCCCATCATGTCGCCGTTGAGCACGGCCACTATGGAGCCCTTGGGGACGGTGGGATTCACCGCGTACCACCGCGATCCCATCAGGCCCCGCTCCTCGGCACCGTGCCAGATGAAGAGCGCGCTTCGACGGCCCGGCTCCGCCGCGAAAGCCCGCCCGATGGCCAGGATCGCGACCGAGGTCGTCGCGTTGTCGTCGGCGCCGTTCCAGATGGAGTCGCCGTCCACAGG
>JBBSOM010000183.1:0-5968 GCA_038259715.1 Longimicrobiales bacterium | reverse complement strand
GTCCTGGGCAAAGGCGCTCGAAGGGAGGAGTAGGAGGACGGCGATGAGAAGCGTACGTTTCATGAGGGCGCGGATCCGGAGGTCGGGGTGCACGTGACGTGAGCAACATCTGCTTGCATCTCCTCCCGCGCCACCCGGAACACGCACCCGGTTCCCAGGCCGCTGCGCGAATCCTATCTTGCCACGAACGTTGGCGTCGCCCGGGCGCTGTGATCCATGCATTCGAGGAAAACCATGACCGACCGCGTAAGCACGCTTCTCGGAGGTCGTCGAGAGCGCTTGGAACGCCTGCTCGGGCGTGAGATGACCCTGCCCCATACGGGTCCACGCACACCGCTCTCCACGAATGTGCGTTCCTTCCTCCGCGAGGAGGCCGAGGACCTCTATTGGAATGAGCTCGAGTGGGAGCACATCACGGACGAAGAGGCGCTCGAGGAGGGGCCGCTCACCGAGTTGGCCTTTCCGGGCTTCCTGGCGTTCGTCCGGGGACTGCTCCTCACGGAGGTGATGCCGGACGCGAAAGCGCCCGCCAGCCCACGGCCGGAGGTCGTTGAAGACATCCTCGGCTTCCTCGGGGGTCGTGTCGTCGAGTTGGAGGACGGCCAGAACGGGACCGACGGTGACGGTGACGGTGAGGCGCGCAACCGCACCGAACTCGACATGACGAGCCGGCTCATCGACCTGGTGCTCTATCGGTTCCACGGTCTTGGACCGGCGGATGTCGAGCGCCTCGAGGGACGATCGCCGACGGCTTCGTAGACGGTGTGACCCTCCTGTCACCACGCCCAGGGTGCGTCTATCTTGCGGGCGCGCCGTTGCTCGTCGCGCATCGTGGGGGGGCGGGGCTCGCGCCGGAAAACACGCTCGAAGCCTTTCGAGCGGCCGTGGAGGAATGGCGGGCGGATATGCTTGAGATGGATGTCCGGCTGACTCGCGACGGTGAGGTCGTGGTCATTCACGACGCCACGGTGGACCGAACCACCGAAGGGTCCGGGCCTGTCTCCTCCTTTTCGCTCGAAGAACTCCAACGGTTCGACGCAGGCCACCGCTTCGTCGATCCCGCGGGCGGTGCATCATACAAGGGACGCGGCGTGCGCATCCCGCGCTTCGAGGAGGTGGTAGAGGCGTTTCCGACCTCGCGCCTCAACGTCGAGTGCAAAGAACCGGGGGTGGCCGCACCGCTGGTCGAGATCATCCGGAGGCACGCGGCCGAGCAACGCGTGCTCGTCGCGTCTGCTACCGCTCGCCTCCGACGTGGCGTGCGAGGCTATCCGGGGCCCTGGGGAGCCAGCCGTCACCATGTCATCCTGTTCTGGCTCCTGCACAAGCTTCCCGGGGGCGGTCCGTTTACGCCGGGCGTGGATGTCTTTCAGGTGTCGGAGTACTACCGGGGCTTCAGGATCGTGACCCCTCGTTTCGTTCGCGAGGCCCATCGACGCAATGTTCCCGTGCAGGTGTGGACGGTGGACGACCCTGTCGTGATGCGCCGCTTGTTCGAGATGGGCGTGGACGGCGTGCAGACCGACCGGCCGGACCTTCTGGCCAAGGTCCTCTCGGAGCTGTTCGGACGCCCTCTCCCACCAGGGTTGGTTCGCCTCCAGGATGGGGCATGACACCGCGGCACGGCGCACTCGCCGAGCGGTTCACGTCCCATTTCTGGGCGGGCGGTGAAGTCCTGGAGACGGATACGGTGGTCGTCGCTCTGTCCGGTGGAGTGGACTCTGTTTCGCTCCTCCATCTCCTTCGGTTCCCGCACGAACGGCCGGACGGGTCCGCACCCAGGGGGCCCAGGCTCGTGGCGGCGCACGTGGATCATGGTATGCGGGAGGGCAGCGCGGAGGACGCTTCGTGGGTTCGGGCGCTGACGGAGGAGTGGGACGTCCGCTTCCGCACCACGCGTCTCGAACCCGCGCCGACGGGTGAGGCGGGGGCCCGCCTTCTGCGGTACGGGTTTCTCGAGGAGGTGCGAACCGAGGAGGAAGCGCGCTGGGTGTTGACGGCTCACCATGCCGACGACCAGGCCGAGACCGTGCTCTTCCGAGTGCTGCGGGGCACCGGGATCAGCGGGCTTCGCGGTATCCGGTCGCGGCGGGAGCCTGCCCTGTGGCGCCCATTGCTCCCCTTCTGGCGGAACGAGATCCTGGCCTACGCGGAAGAACATGGACTGGCGTGGCGGGAGGATCCCACCAACCGGGCACCCTTTGCGCGGAACGTCCTTCGGCATCGCCTCCTGCCCGAGGCCGAGGCGTCCGTCGCACCCGCGGCGCGTCGCTCGTTGGCGGCCTTGTCGCGGCACGCCGGCGCGAATGAGGAGGCCTGGAGCAGCCTGATGCCGAGCCTGCTCGGGGCGATCGACACCCGGTCCGAGGACACCGGCCTGTCGGTGTCGCGCGCAGGGCTCTGTGCCCACCATCCCGAGGTGCGAGCTCGTTTGATCCGCGCACTCGTCCGCCAGTTGGGAGCGACCCTCTCCCGAGCCGGAACCCGCCTCGCGGTCGAGTTTACAAGGTCGGGCGATAGCGGCACCGCGATCCCGGTCACGGGAACGCTGACGTTGCGGCGAGAACTGGACCGATTCCTCCTCGCGCGGGGTCGGCCGTCCTGCGCGGATGTATCGGTGCGGATCGGGGAGGGGAGTGAAGGTGAGGCGGAAGCGACGTTGGGTGGCTCCGTCTATCGCGTTCGGTGGAGCCTCCGGGATGTGGTCGGAGCGGATTGGCAAGAGGCTTTTCCGGTCGGGTCCATGCGCTTCCCGCTCACGGTACGGGCGTGGCAGGCGGGTGATCGGGCCGTGCTTTCCTATGGAACCAAGAAGCTGAAGAAGCTGTTTCTGGAGGCCCGGGTCCCTGTCGGGCAACGGCACCGGACTCCGGTCCTGGAGGACGCCGCCGGACGGATCCTCTGGGTGCCCGACATCGTCCGCGCGTCGAGCGCGTATCGGGGAGTCGACGCGGAAGGGGGAGTGCTCCACATTGGGATCAGCCATGCCGATTCTGACTGAAAACACGAGATATGATGCCGGTGAGGCGGTCGCCGGAGTCCAGCTCTCGTACGACTCCGCGGAGGCTCTCCAGGGCCGGCTGCACCCAACGAGCTTCGGGCGGTGTATGGACCTGATCGCGCCGAGGACTTCCGCCATCTGCCCAACATCGCCAGCGTTCAGGGACGCGACCATGCCCTGCGCTGTGTGGACCAGAGCGAATAAAGATGCCTGAACAGGACCCCATGCGACCCGACAACGGTACCCGGTGGGCGCGGCTCTCCAAGACCGCGGCCTTCTGGATACTCGTCGTCCTGATGTTCGTGGTGGCGCTCCAGCTCGTGCGGGGGCCGAAAGACACCGCTACGGAGTTCAACTACACAGAACTCCAGGCCCAGATCAAAGCCGGCAACGTGCACAAGGTCACCTTCAAGGGTCAGACCCTTGAAGGTGAGTTGCGGGCGCCGGTCAAGCGAGACGGGCAGGACGTGGTGAAGTTCACGCTGACCCTCCCCCCGAGTACCGAGGGTCTTGTCCAGCAGCTTCAGGACGCGGACGTCATCATCGAAGCTCAGCAGCCGCAGGCCGGTTGGGGCACCATTCTGCTGGGAGCGCTGCCGTGGTTGCTCTTCATCGCGTTCTGGCTGTGGATCTTCCGGTCCATGCAGGGCGGGGGGAACCGCGCCTTCCAGTTCGGGCGTTCGAAGGCGAAGCTGCTCAGCCCCGACACGCCGAAGGTCACGTTCTCCGACGTGGCGGGCGCGGACGAGGCCAAGGAGGAACTCCAGGAGATCATCGAGTTCCTCAAGGACCCCGCTCGCTTCAGCCGCCTGGGTGGACGCTTGCCCAAGGGTGTGCTCCTGGTCGGACCTCCCGGAACGGGGAAGACCCTTCTCGCCCGGGCGGTCGCGGGTGAGGCCGGCTGTCCGTTCTTCCAGATGTCCGGTTCCGACTTCGTCGAGATGTTCGTCGGCGTCGGCGCGTCCCGGGTGCGGGACCTGTTCGAGCAGGGCAAGGCGCACGCGCCCTGCATCATCTTCGTCGACGAGATCGACGCGGTCGGCCGGCACCGTGGCGCCGGCTTGGGCGGCGGACACGACGAGCGTGAACAGACGCTGAACGCGCTCCTCGTCGAGATGGACGGCTTCGAATCCAACGAGGGTGTGATCCTCCTGGCCGCGACCAACCGGCCGGACGTGCTCGATCCCGCGCTGCTCCGTCCCGGCCGCTTCGACCGACAGGTCGTGGTGGACCTGCCGGACGTGAGGGGACGGGAGGGCATCCTTCGCGTGCACGCCAAGAAGCTTCCCCTCGCGGACAACGTCGAGCTGGGTCTCATCGCGCGCGGGACGCCCGGTATGAGCGGCGCCGATCTGGCCAACGTATGCAACGAGGCCGCGTTGCTGGCCGCGCGCCGGAGCGCCGACAAGGTGTCGATGGTCGACTTCGAGCAGGCCAAGGACAAGGTCATGCTCGGCACCGAACGGCGCAGTCTGGTGCTCACGGAGCGCGAACGGAAGTTGACCGCGTACCACGAGGCCGGTCACGCCGTGCTCGGCCTGAAGATCCCGGGCCTCGATCCAGTGCACAAAGTCACGATCGTGCCCAGGGGACGTGCGCTCGGCATCACGGCCAGCCTCCCCGAGGAGGACCGGCACTCGTACCGGAAGGAATGGCTCGAGGGGCAGCTCGCGATGCTCTTCGGCGGCCGCGTGGCCGAGGAGATGATCTTCGGGGTCGAAGATGTGACGACCGGTGCGGGCAACGATATCGAGCGCGCGACCGGAATGGCGCGGCGCATGGTCACACAGTTCGGCATGAGCGAGGTCATCGGGCTCATGACGATCGGCGACGCCGAGCACGAGGTCTTCCTGGGGCGGGAGATCTCGCAGCGGCGTCAGGTCTCCGAACACACGGCTCGACTGGTCGACCAGGAGGTCAAGCGCTTCCTCGACGAGGCGCACGACAGGGCTCGGCGCGTCCTCGAGGAGAACCAGGATCTTCTCGAGCGCATCGCCGCCGCGCTGCTCGAGCGGGAAACGCTCGATCGCAATCAGATCCAGTCCCTGGAGCGCGGAGATCCGCTACCGCCGCTGCCGGTCCCTCCCGCGCCGGCCACCACCCCGCCGGGGATCGCCCCTCGACCGATACCGGTGCCGTCGAGGCTTGCGCTGCCGGGGGGCGAAGGTCCGCTGCCAGGCGCTGCGCCGGGGGTGATCGCGCCGCGGGACGAGGAGGAGGACCGCTCGTCGTGACGCCGCGCGGGAGCGAGGCTCGCCGCGGGGCTCTGACTGGAACGAGGGGGACCGACGCCGTTCGAGGCGGCGGTCCCACTTTGCGTGAGGCGCCCGGCGCGACCCTGTGGCGAGTGCGCGGGGGGGCGCTCCCGTTGACGCGACCGCTCGTGATGGGGGTGATCAACCTCACGCCCGATTCGTTCTCCGATGGCGGGCGCTACCGGGACGCCGCCCACGCTCTCGAAGTTGCCGAGGCCATGGCTGCGGCCGGTGCCGGCATCATCGACGTGGGAGGTGAGTCGACGCGCCCGGGTGCCCGGCGAGTGTCCACCGCCGAGGAGCTCGACCGTGTGCTCGGTTTCGTGGAGGCCGCATCGGGTCGCTTCCCGACTCCGCTCTCCATCGACACGCGCAAGGCGGACGTCGCACGTGCGGCATTCACGGCGGGCGTCGCGGTGGTCAACGACGTGTCCGGGCTGGCCCACGACCCGGGGATGGCGAAGGTCGTTGCGGAGGTGGGGGCGGGGGTCGTGCTCATGCACATGCGTGGAGAGCCCGTCGACATGGCGGACCAGGCGACCTATGTGGACGTCGTGGCCGCCGTCGTCTCCGAACTGGGGCAAGCGCTGGCCCGGGCGCGTGACGCCGGGATCGCGGAGGAGGCGATCGTCCTCGACCCCGGCATTGGATTCGCGAAGACGACGGGGCACTCGCTCGAGCTTCTGGCCAACCTGGAACCGATCCGGCGCCT
>JBBSOM010000182.1:0-5987 GCA_038259715.1 Longimicrobiales bacterium | reverse complement strand
CAGGTAGATGACCAGCAGATCCCACGCATCGAGGCGCCGTTCCATGAGCCCCGCCAGCACCCGCTCACTGGCCTCGATCGCCTCCCGGCTCACCGCCGACTTGCTCACCCCCACCGTGTCGGCCATCGCAGGAAGCACATCGCCGTAACGCCGTGTGCTCACGCCGGCCAGCAGGATCTCGAGCATCCGGTCCGCCAAGCGCCCCGGCCGTTGCATCGCCCGGTAGGCCGGTACCTCGACTTCCCCGCCCGAGCCCTGGCCCTTCGTCCGCAGTCGAGGCCGCTCTACGCGCACCTTCCGCTCCGCCAGATACACCTGCCCGCCTTGACGTCCGTACCACGCCGGCTCGCCTTCCGACCTCGCCTTGCCCGCCTGCTTCGGCCCCGCCACGGCCTCGGCGCTCATGTCCAGCACCGCCTCGATCGTCGCCCGGCCCATGACCTCGATCACCTCGTCGATCGCCAGTTCCGCGCGTTCCACCAGCGACACCATCGGCAGCAGGAATTGACCCTCCCGCTTCAGGAACTGCCCGATCGCCCGCTTGTCTGTCGCCTTCGCTACCTCGTACGTTGTCCTCATCGTGGTGGTCTCCGTTGGGGTTTTTGCCTACCCGAGCCTATCGGCTCGGGCTCCCCGGAGCCACCACGATTCTCATTTCCCCTCTCGGGGACCTCCAACTACGAGCGGGACAGTTTCGCCTCCTCGGTCCTGGGGGGTTGATCCAAGCTGTGGTGGGCAGCTCAGGCGGTATGACCACCAAGTGTCTTATCGGCGTTGACAGGCTCCGACGTCTGCGGCCAACCGAGTCGCGATCAGGTCCGCGCCTCCAAAGCATTCAGGGTTGGCGGCATAGGGGGCGCCGAAAGCGTCTCCAGGGCTCCCTCGTCGCGCCGCTTGCGCCACGTCGACAGGTGCGACGTGTACAGCCTCTCACGGCGCAACAGGGCGCCGATCTCTCCGGGCTTCGTGCACGCGTCGGCCTCGCGCACTACATCGAGCCGCCGTGAACCTCCGACGACGGGGACGCTCGACCCACTCGAGGTCCGAGCCGACGCGCTCGGGGGACGCCCGCTTCCGGTCGCCTACGGCTCCCTCCACCGGGCGTCCCCCGACCTCCTGTTCTCCGGTTCCGTTCCTCTGTCGTTCCAACATCCGAACCTTCCCTCTCGCCCTCGTGGCTCCGTAAATTCCGAAGTCTATACTGTCTCACCGGATGTTGGCAGAGAGGGCGCGCCGGTAGCTACCCCGATGCGCGCTCCGGCCGCAATCTGCTCGTAGAGAGGCACTTGACCCGCATCGAATAGCCCCTCGAGCACCTTGTCGGCAACCGGCCGCCTGGGAGCGAACGGGCACCTTTGCCGGTCGCAATGCCGTTGTATGGCCAGCCCAGGGTCTCGATTGTTCCGCCGAAGCGAGAGTGCGCCACTCGGCTGAGCGCCGCCAGGCTACTCCGTAGCAGGTCCGCAGCCCGAATGCCCGCAGAATTGGTCGTGACACCCTTCCCACTCAAGGCAATGCCAGTACGCCATTGGCCTGCACGTGGTGGGGAGGCATGCGTAGCCAGCGTCAGCGACGACTGTCTTGGGCGTGGCGGCTGACACGGCGGCCAAGGCGACGAACGCGAAGGTCGGGAAAAGCAGCTTCCTGATCATGAGGTCAACTCCTTTCAGAGGTTCGTGGACCGTGGAATTGTTCCGATGGTCCACACCGAGGCAGGATATCGACGTCGCCGATCCCTCGCGTTGTCACAATGGTGTCCGTCCTTGTCACGCTGCACACTTCAGATCTTCACGCCGCCCTGGACGCTCACGGCGACAAAACAGGGGGAGGACGCACCCTCGTTGGTCCTCGGGCCAACGGGCCCCAACAAGAGTATCGGGTGGCCCGCTCGCCGTGGACACTGGGAACCGTCGACGGTCTTGACTGCGGAGCCGTGCCGCGATATCGGTCAGGGGACACAACGCCCTCCCGCGATGCTCCACCCTCTACACCGGAGCCCGAGATGCTGCGGGACTTCCTCGCCGACCTGCGCACCGCGGTGCGTTCCCTGCGCCGGGAGCCCGGCTTCGTTCTCCTGGCGGTCCTGACCTTGGGCGTGGGGGTGGGCTCCACCGCCACCGTGTTCGGCATGGTGAACCAGCTACTCCTGCGGCCGGTGTCGGGCGTACCGGATCCGGACCGGGCGGCGTACGTGACGTTCGAGCCCGCGCCGGGCAGCCACCTACGTCACACGGAACTGAACACTCCGGTGAGCGTAGCGGACTTCGAGAAGCTAGAGGCGGGCGCGGACCTGCTGTCGGGACTCGCGGCATACACCAACGACGGAAGCTGGCAGGTCTCCACTGATGGTCAACATACCGTCGTCGCCGTCACGGAACTCATCTACGGGGACTACTTCGGCGCTCTCGGCGTCCGTCCCAGCGAGGGCCGCCTGCTCAGGGCGGACGAGATGCTAGGAGACCCCCGCGTCGTCGTCGTCAGCGAGAAGCTGAGGCAGGAGCTCTTCGGAAATGCCGGTCAGGTTGCGGGACGGACCGTTCAGGTCGAAGGCCAGTCTGTTACCGTGCTGGGCGTGGCCGGCGGTGGCTTCCAGGGACCCCGGCGTGACATACCGGCCCAGATGTGGGTTCCGTATTCGGCGCTCGCGCTGTACAACGGCTTCTCACCCGAAGACGTCGAGGCCCGGACGGAGGACATGCAGTTCCTCGTGGCGCGGCTCCGCCCCGGCGCCCGCCCGGCGCAGGCCGAGGCGCAGATCCGCTCGGTCTACCAGGGGATCGCCGGGGCCGACCCTGACGACAAGTACCGCCACGACGTGGTCCCGCTGCTCCTTCCGGGGCTCCGTGTTCCGCCCGAGCAAGCGGGGCATATACGCGCCTCCCTGCGTGTCTTCGGCGTCGTCGTCGGGCTGGTCCTCCTCATCGCGTGCGCCAACGTGGCCACCCTTCTCCTGATGCGGAACGTCACCCGCAGGGGCCTCGTGGCCACCCGGCGCGCCCTGGGCGCATCCCCCGGCCGCGTCGCCCGATCTCACCTGGCCGAGAGCGCGCTCCTGGCGGCGCTCGGCACCGCGGTCGGCCTCTTGGTGGCGTGGCTCATCGCCGTTCCGTTCGCCGGACAGCGCGTGGCGCGGGGGATGCCGGCGCTCGCCGGCTTCCGCATGGATGTGCGCGTCCTCACGTTCGCGGTGGTCGCGTCGGCGGTGACGCTGGTGGCCTTCGGTGCTGTCCCGGCCATGCTCGCGGGTCGCTTCGACCTGTCGGGTGCCCTGCGGGTGGCGGGCGGCTCCGATACACGGCGTATGGCGGGCGTTCGCCGCATCATGTCCGCCGGACAGATCGGGGTGTGCATCACCCTGCTCACTGCGGCCGCGCTCCTGGTCCGCACGGTACGCAATCTATACGCGATCCAGACCGGGATGTCGATCGACCGGCTCGCGACTGTGGATCTCGGACAGCCCGCGAATCTGGGCGCACCCTCAGCGCTTCCCGACGTGTACCGGGAGCTGGTCGCAGGGGTGAAGAACGTTCCGGGCGTCGACGGTGTTGCCATAGACGCCGGCGGCCCGCTGGCGAGTCGGTCCAGCATCGCCATTGCGCTGCCCGAGAGGCCGGACCGGACCATGTCGGCCCTCATCCGACCGGTCACCCCGGGGTGGTTCGACGTGGTGCAGCTCCCCATGGCGCGGGGTGCACCCTTCCGCGACGGCGACTGGCGACCCGGCTCCACGCCGGTACCGATGGTTGTGACATCCGCGCTGGCGCAGCGCGTCTTCGGGAGCACGGAGGTGGTCGGCCGGACGTTGCTTCTCAACCTGGGCATGGAGGGGCCGCAGGAAGCCAGGGTCCTGGGCGTGAGCCGCGACGTGCGTCTCCCCGATGAGCCGGACAGGCCCCTGGACGCGTTCTTCGTCCCTCTGTCCTCCTTTCCTTTCAAGCCCGTCACCCTGGTGGTGCGCGCCCAGGCGTTCGACCAGCAGGTGGAGTCGGGGATCCGCCAGGCCGTGCAAAGGGTCCTGGCGAACGCGGTTCCCCCCGCTCTCACCCCGCTCACTTCGCAGTTGGGGGACGCGTTCCCCGACCAGAGGGCGCTCGGTCGGGTTCTGGAACTTCTTTCTGCCCTGGCCACGGCCCTCGCCTCCGTCGGTCTCTACAGTGTGATCGCGTTCTCGGGGGCGCAGCGTCGGCGGGAGTTCGGGATCCGCGTGGCCTTAGGGGCGGAGAACGTGCGCATCGCGCGCCTGGTGCTGGCTGACGCCGCAGCCATCGTGGGCATCGGCACGGGCGCAGGGCTCGTGGGCGCGTACACGCTGTCTATCCTGTTGGCGGACCGACTCTACGGGGTCGCGCAGGTGGATCCGATCTCGTACGCGGCGGCTGCCGCGGTCTTCGCGCTCGTCGCGGCCGCGGCGTGTTGGATGCCCACCCGAGCGGCCATACGGGCGGACCCCCTGGAGACCCTCCGGGACGCGTGAGGCTGTACGGGCGGTCGCTGCGAGATCAGGGCGGCATGGATCTCACGGTGGACAGCGCAGAGTCCACGGGCGGCAAGCAGGGCAGGTCCCGACCCGGATCGGCAGCGGAGTGGCTCAGGTCCATCACAATCGCGTTCATTCTCGTTGTCCTGCTGCGGAGTTTCGCCCTCCAGACCTTTGTCGTCACGTCCGGCTCGATGGAGAACGCGCTCCTTGTCGGGGATATGCTGGTGGTGAACCGGGCGGCCATGGGCTCACGCGTCCCGTTCACGAACCTGCGCATTCCCGGCTACTCGGCGCCCCACAGGGGCGACGTGCTGGTGTTCACGCTACCGCCACCGGACGGAGTGAACATGAAGCTGCTCGAGCGCCTCATCGACATGCGCGGCGACTCCGCGGCCGGCCAGGGCCACAAGTCCCTGCACGCGGAGCTGCCACCGATCAGCGGGAACATGGAACTGGTCAAGCGCCTCATCGGTATGCCCGGCGACACCTTGCAGATGAAGCGCGGTGTGCTCTACATCGACGGCAAGCCGCACACTGAGCCGTACGTGAGGCACGGGCACTCCCCCGACCAGGCGGATCCCTGGATGTTCTGGCAGAAGAAGTATCTCGAGCCGGGGGTGGACCATCAGGCCTACGCGCCCACACGCGACAACTGGGGACCGCTCATCATCCCCGCAGGCCGCTATTTCATGATGGGGGACAACCGCGAATCGAGCCTCGACTCGCGCTACTGGGGTCTGGTGGCGCGGTGGCGTATCGAGGGCAGGGTGGAGGTCGTGTACTTCTCCTACAAACGAGACTCCCAGCGGCCGTGGCCCTGGATCCGCGAGATCCGCTGGAGCCGCATCGGCAGGGTGAAAGGATAGGTCCCTAACCGGCCCTGTCGGGGTGAGGAGCATGGTAGGCTGAAGGGCACGGAGTGCCGACCACGTTTGCCACGTGCTCAAGCGGTCGGGCCGCACCGACGCGGATGTGCTCGTCGAGATCGCCGACCGGTTTGTGGTCTGGGCGCGGGATGTGGTCGGTAGCTGAAGTCGGAGGCGTCGGCGAAGACGTGTGCCCCGCTCTCCACCTCCGGCGTGGATCTTCTCGCGCCGGATCAGCCTGCGTTCGAAGGAGTCGTCGGTGGCGCCAAGCGTCTTCAGCCAGTGGCGGAAGAGCAGGGAGTCGTGGACGTCGTCGCGAAGAGAGTGTAGGCCTGGTGCTCAAATGCGGCGGGCATCTCAGCGCCGCTGTCCATTGTGCGCGGTGCCGGTGAGGCCGCCGGACGCGGCGTGTTGATTCGTACCGGCGAAGCGTTCCAGGCACTGCGCAAGGTCACGACGGTGGTCTTCGACAAGACCGGCACGCTGACCGAGGGCAAGCCCGTGCTGCGCGAAGTCGAGCCGCACGGTATCGCCGAAGACCTGCTCATCTTCCTGGCGGCCGCCGTCGAGGCCGCTTCCGAGCACCCGTTGGCGCAGGCTGTGGTGCAGGCCGCAGTGGACGTCAACTACCGTAAGATGCT
>JBBSOM010000181.1:0-6000 GCA_038259715.1 Longimicrobiales bacterium | reverse complement strand
GCTTCGATTCAGGTGATCATGAGCAGTCGCCGAGCCACGACTTGCCACCTGCCACCGTGGGTCTTCATCAGCAAGAAGACGTGGACTTGTTGGAAGGCCCCCGCCCTGTCCGTAACGCAGCCCGTCGCCAACTGGACCTGCGTCGAGTCCCCTTTCGCCTCGTGAGGTCCGAACTGTGCCCAGAGTCCGAGCGGCACGTCGCCAGTGGGCGGGGACCTAGGGCACCCAGTCGAGTTGATGCTCTCCCCTTCCCTGGCCGGAATCCCCAGTGCCGTCGCGAATCCCGACGCCAATGCCGCGGCCGCGCCCCCGTCCGTCGAGCGATCGCTCGATGACCCATACGGGCCCAGGACAACGACCGGACGACCGTTGATGGTGTCCAGCGCCATCGCAACGGCGCGCCCTATCGCCGGCATGTCATCCACCTGCGCACAAGCGGCCAGCAACAATCCGGACCACACCGCGCAGATCGCGCGTGCTACTTCGCGCATCGCTGCCTCTTCTTGCCGATGCAACGGTCATGCGAACGGCGTACCGCGCTCACGAAAGCACCACCCAGCCGCCCGCGCCGTCGGAGACCCGCGCGGGCCCGAATGCGGTGGCGTAGCTCGGTACGATGTCGCTCGAGACCCGCCACCCCTGGTCCGTGCGCCGCATCACCGCGACCGAGGGAGCCAGGTCCTCGTCGTACTCGCTCTCAGGCCGACGTTGAACTCCGTACAGAACGTACGCTTTAGCGTCGTGCTCGACGTGGCCGACCACGTCACCGTCCCAGGGCGATCGCACGCTGGATCGCTGTACGGCCAGTTCGTCGCGATGTTGCGGGTGGCGGTCCATCAGACGATCGAGGTACAGGCGCCAGCGCCAGCGGTAGTCCCTGCCATGGAGGTAGCGCGCGAACACGTCGGGACCGGACAGAGCGCCCAGTTCGGCCTCCGACTCGACGCCGTAGATGTCCCCGAAGTAGGGACTGTGCGGCGGAGCGCGCTCCGCACGCTCGACCTCGTAGCTTGCGACCTCTCTCGGCATACCGGGATCGTCCCGCAGCAGCGACTCTACCGTTGGGCGGCGCCGAGGCGGATGTACGGATCGCAGAACGCGCGCAACGTAGAACTCGACAAAGCTCTGCGCGTGCAACAACACGGCCCCGGACCAGTCCTCGGTATCAAGACAGTCGAGGAGTTCCCGAAACACCGCCGAAGGGCTGGCGAGGACCGCCATCCTAGTCGAACCAGTGCATGAGCCGCTCCAGCGCGCCGAGCAGATCGGGCTCCAGCTCCAGCACCGGTCGCAGCGGGTCCTCGCCGAGCTTGGCCATGCGCTTGGGCAGGTTGGCGATCGTGTGGTCCGCGATCTTCAGCTTCTTCGTCACTTCGGACCACTTCAGCGGAGCCGACACCGTCGCGCCCGGAAGCGGCCTGACGGTGAAGGGCGCGGCGAGCAGCCGCCCATGTCCGTTCTGGACAAAGTCCACGTACACCTTCCCCTCCCGCCGCTCCGGGTTGCGGGTCAGAGTAGCGATGTCGGGGTGCTCTGCTGCGGCCACACGACCCAGAAGCTGCCCGAGCGTGCGCGACTGCTCGTAGGTCAGCCTGCGCCCGAGCGGAACGAGGACGTGGATCCCCGACGAGCCACTCGTCTTGGCGAAGGAGGGCAGGCCGATCTTCCCGCAGATATCGTGCAGTGTACGCGCAATACGCACTACGTCCGTGAAGGGGGCCTCCTTGGGGTCGAGGTCGAGGATGCACCAGTCGGGGGTCGCGAGCGTCTCGATCCGGCTCGACCAGATATGGAGCGGGATGGTGCCGAGGTTGATCACATAGAGCAGCGACTCGACGTCCTCGACCACGAAGTACGACAACTCGCGCTCCGAGCCTTCGCTCCAGACCGTGACACGCCGGATCCAGTCGGGTGCGTACGGGGGCGCGTCCTTCTGGAAGAACGACTTCCCCTCGATGCCGTCCGGAAAGCGGGTCATGACGAGCGGTCGGTCGCGCAGGTAGGGGAGCATCCACTCCGCAACGGCGCGGTGGTATTCGATCAGGTCGCCTTTGGTGTACCCCTCCTCGGGCCAGAACACCTTGTCCATGTTTGAAAAGGCGACCTTTCTCTCTTCGACCACCCTCACCTGCACCGGAGGCTCGGCCTCCACGGGCGCCGCGCCCTCGACACGACAGTCCCCCGGCGGCTTGTCGTCGCGCAATCGACAGAACGACGCCTGGCGCGCGAGGCCCTGATCGGTCAGTTCCTTGTACTTGACCTCGATGACGACCTCAGGGCGCACCCAGTGATGCGTCTTTCCCTTCGGCACCGGGCCCGAAGTGCACGCGCAGTCGTCGACGGACAGTCCGTCGAGGACCGGCTCGATCCGGTCGATGTCCGCGTCGGTGAAGCCCGAGCCGACGCTGCCCAGGTAGACGAGGTCATCCCCGTCGTACTGCGCCAGGTGGAGCGCCCCGAATCCGGAGCGAGAACCCTTGGGCTCCGTCCACCCTACGACCACGAAGTCCTCGACAAGCACCGTGCGCACCTTCACCCAGTTCGGCGAGCGCCCCCCGAAGTACGCGGCGTCCGCCTTCTTTCCGACAATACCCTCCAGGCGCATCTGCTCCACCTGCGCGTACATCGCCTCGCCCTGCACGGGGATGTGATCCGAGTAGCGCACGGGCCCAATGGTGGGGAGCGCTTCCTTCAGAAACTCCTTTCGGACAAGGAGCGGGAGGGCGCGGAGGTCGAATCCTTCCAGGCCGAGCAGATCGAACGCGTAGTAGATGGCCGGCATCTCGACGCTCGCGCGCAGTGCATCGGACCGGTTGAGGATGCGGCCGCGCTTCTGCAGTCGCGAGAAGGAGGGTAGCCCGTCGACATCGTGCACGACCACCTCGCCGTCGAGCACCAGGCCTTCCAGGGGCAGGCCTCGCACCGCGCGCGCAATTTCCGGAAAGGTCGGCGTCAGGTCGTGGCCGGCACGCGAACGCAGGTATGCCTCCCGCCCCGAGCGCTCGGCGAGCAGTCGGTACCCGTCGTACTTCAACTCGAAGATCCACCCTTCCCGGGTGAACGGCTCCTCAGCGGCGGTCGCCAGCATGAGGTCGACGTCGTCCGCCCGGACGGTGCGCTGCTTCGCGCCGGCCGCTTCGATGCGCACGGCGAGCTTCTCTGCACGCTCGTCCGCGTTGGGAAACTCGTCGACGGTCAGCCCCGAATAGATCGAGTCGTCGGGGTAGGACTCCGTACCCCCCTCGGGGTCCATGAAGCCGTCGCGCTCCTTGATCAGGAGCCACGAGTTCGGAGCCGCCTTCGTCTTCACCAGCGTCCAACGCCCGACGAGCTTGTGACCGTGGAGATCGAAGAGGAGCTTGCCTTTCTCGAGCCCTTGGTGGGGGTCCTCGACGGCGGTCCACGTACCGCGGTCCCACACGATCATCGAACCGGCGCCGTACTCCCCTTCCGGGATGACCCCCTCGAACTCCGCGTACTCGAGCGGGTGGTCCTCGGTCTGCATGGCCAACCGCTTGTCCGCCTGGTTCGGCGACGGACCCTTCGGCACGGCCCAGGACAGGAGCACCCCGTCGAGCTCGAGGCGAAGGTCCCAGTGGAGCGCCCGGGCGTGGTGCTTCTGGACCACGAACGTGCTCCCTCCGACGACGACCTCACCCCCAAACGGCTCCGAGGTGCGGCCCGCCTTCCGCTTTTCGCGGTACGTCTGCAGGCGTTCGTCGCGGGATGGGCTCATGAGACGTGCACGGTAGGATCCGGCTCGGGCCCGGGCAACAGAGCTCACGGGGGAGCGGCAACGGCGTGGTGCGCCCCCCCATCACAGGAAACCCGAGGCCGACCAGGCCCAGGAAGACCAGGTTCATACACTGATCGCTTGCCCGCCGCCGGACGGCGGCGAACATTGCGCAACGGTTCGTGACCGGCCGCGGTCCCCGTGACGCCCCCTTTTCCGGTGGTTCCCATGTCCAGAACGCTCCACGGCTCGTTGCGATTCCTCGCGTTGTCCGCCTTCTCGACCGCAGTGGCGCTCACCGTCGCCGCGGCCCCGGTCGATGCGCAGCACTACGAGAACAACCCGTACGTGGTCGCGGATACGGCTTTCGGGCAGTTACCGGACGGCCGCCACTACGGCGCGACCAGCGCGGTCTACCCCGCGCCGGACGGCAAGAGCATGTGGGTGGCGGAGCGGTGCGGCCAGAACAGTTGCGTCGACCGCCAGGACATGACGACCGTCTTCCGCTTCGACCTGAACGGCAAGCTGCTGACCCAGTGGGGCGCTCACACGTTCGCGTGGCCGCACGGCATCCATGTCGACAAGGACGGCAATGTCTGGATCGCGGACGCGACGGGCTTCGGCGCGACGCCCCCCGACCTCGGCCACGTCGTCATGAAGTTCAGTCCCGAAGGGAAGCTGCTGATGACGCTCGGGAAGAAGGGGGTGGCGGGGAGCGGGCACGACACCTTCAACCAGCCCTCGGACGTCCTGGTCGCGCCGGACGGGAGCATCTTCGTCGTCGACGGCCACGGCGCGGCCGGCAACAACCGCGTCGTGAAGTTCAGCGGGGACGGGACGTTCATCAAAGAGTGGGGGAAGACGGGCTACGGCCCCGGAGAGTTCCGTGATCCGCACGCGCTGGCCATGGACTCCCAGGGACGGCTCTTCGTAGGGGACAGGGCCAACAGCCGGATCCAGATCTTCGACCAGGAAGGGAAGTGGCTGGCCACCTGGACCCAGTTCGGACGCCCGAGCGGGATCTTCATCGACAAGAACGACGTCCTTTACTCCACGGACTCCGAGTCGAACTTCGACCGCAACGCAGGATGGCGGCGCGGGATCTACATCGGGAGCGCGAAGACCGGGTGGGTGACCGCCTTCATCCCCGACACCGAGCCTGACCCGGACCACTCGGCCACCAGCGGCGCCGAGGGGGTGGCGGTCGACGCGGACGGTGCGATCTACGGCGCCGAAGTCGGACCCCAGACACTCCGGAAATACGTGAGGAAACCATGAGCCCGACGACAATGCTGGAACAACTCAGGATCCGGAGGCTCGGAGGCGCCACGCTCCTGGCGGCTGCACTCCTGGCCGCCATACCCACCTCCATCCACGCCCAGAGCGCGGACTTCAGCTTCTTCATCACGAGCGAGGGCTCGGGCAAGGGAGCGGACCTCGGCGGCCTGAAAGGCGCCGACGCCCACTGCGCCTTCCTGGCCTACCAGGTCGGCGCGGGCGACCTGACGTGGCACGCCTACCTGAGCACGACCGCCACGGACGGGCAGCCCGCGGTGAACGCGCGCGACCGTATCGGCTCTGGCCCCTGGTACAACGTGAACGGAGTCATGGTCGCCAAGGACGTGACCGACCTGCACGGACCCGACAACAACCTGAACAAGCAGGCCTCGCTCACCGAGAAGGGCGCCGTAGTCAACGGACGGGGTGACACGCCGAACACGCACGACATCCTGACTGGATCGCACCTGGACGGTACGGCCTTTGCGCCCGACGAGGGCGACACCACCTGCAGCAACTGGACCAGCAGCGGCGAGGGTAGCGCCTGGATGGGGCATCACGATCGCCAGGGCGGCGGCGCGAATCCCGATTCATGGAACTCCGCGCATGCGTCGCGTGGTTGCGGGCAGCCCGACCTTCAGGCCAGCGGCGGCGCGGGGCTCACCTACTGCTTCGCGATCGACCCGACCTGATCAGCGGGCTCGACGCCGAAGGCCGGCGCGGCGTTCGCCCCTCGCCGCGCCAGCCGCGCGTACACCCCCGACAGGAGCCACGCGGCGCCCACGCAGATGAGCGCGAGCATCAGCCAGCGCAGCATAGCAGCGAGCAGAGTCAGGTCGACCGTCGGCCAGGTAACGCTGTACTGTGCGAGCTGAGCGCCACGAGCGGTCATCCAGTGCCAGGCCGTGTGCGCGACGAGCGCGGACAGGATGACCGTGCCCATCCGCTCGGCCACGACCTTCCGGAAGAGCCAACCGAGCACGGGACTC
>JBBSOM010000180.1:0-6009 GCA_038259715.1 Longimicrobiales bacterium | reverse complement strand
TCGTCGTTGCGCCTGGCGCCGCGGCCGACCCGGATCTCGAGGCCGCCCGAGCTGCGGTACCGACGGTAGGGAAGGATCCGGGTCGGATCGGACGCGGTGGCCCCGGAGCCCTCGCGGGGCCCGGGCAGCATGGCCCGGAGCTCGTCGGCGCTCGCTTCACCCTTGTGGGTTCGCGCCAGCATGGCCTCGAGCGCGTCGGCGCGTGCGCGCGCCTTGGCCAGCAGGGGGGGGAGGCGGGTCCGCGCCCGTTCGACGCGGGCGGCTCGCTCGTAGAGCGCTGCCGCGTTCTCGTGGACCGCGAGCGTCGGGTTCAGCGCGACCGTGATCCGCGCGCCCGAGAAGTCCTCCAGTTCCACGGACGGGGCGCCGGTCGGCACGTCCTTGAAGCGGGCCAACAGGAGGTCCGCATACGCCCGCAAGGTGGATGCGTCCTCCAGGCCGGCGAACTCGACCTCGAGTCGCGTGGCCTTGCGCGTAGCCCGGTCGGTGGCCCGCTCCAGCCCGATGACGAGTTCCGGGGGAAGGACCGCGTCCGCGCGCGTTTTTCCGGCCGGTCCGCTCCGTTCCTCCTGGACCCGGAAGGCGCCCATAAGGGAGGGTGCGGCCTCTCCGCCTGACCCGGGCAAAGGCCAGGGGTACGGCTGGAGATCTCCCCGAAACGTCAGGACCGTCGGTTCCGGAGCGCGGTTTCCAAAGGCCATGTCCCGCCAGAGCGCGTATCCCGCTTCGAGGGCGGCGGCCGGGGCGGCATGCGCGTTCCCGTGCGTTCCGTCGTGCGTGCCGTCGACGGCGTCGACCAGGGCTCCCGCGTTGATCGGCGAGGTCCAGGCGATCCGCTCCACAAGCGCTCTTCGTCGCTGAGTGGATGCTACGGACTCGAGCAGGGCGCGCCACCGCTCCAGGGGGATGGGGACCTCCGTGCCTTCCCGCTCCGACGGCGGGGGTGGCTCGTACACCTCGCCCACCCGGAGCGGGCGGGAACCGCTCCGGCGGACCAGGACGTGGCGGATCCGCGTTTCGGGCCCCTCCGTGACCACGGCGTTCCACTGGTTGCCCAATAGCTCCACGAGGAGGTCATGGGTGGGTCCGCCGCGGACCGGGAGCAACTCGAAGACCATGATCCGCTCGTCGGCGGGAGCACGGATCCGGCGTATCCGCGACGCCAGCGGCAGGTCGTTCGGCGAGGGCTCCGCGGCTGGGAGGAACGCGGGTCCGCCCCGGGTCGGATGCAGAGGCCAGACCAAGGTCGACTCGCGCAGGAGAAGCACCAGCTCTCGGGTGCCCCCATCCAGGCGGAGCGCGCGGAGCCGCGCACCCGCGAGCCGTTCGTGGAGTTCCGCGGCCAGGGCGCGCGCGAGAAGCGGATCCCATCGGAGTGACATGGCGGAAGGTAACAGGTCGCTGAGGAGCGGGGATCACCCCCCGCGCCGCGCTCCGCCCCTCCCGCGTCGCGTCGGCAAGCGCCATGTTTGACGCGCCCACAACCAGAGGATCCGACCCTGCCATGGCCACCGAAGCCCCTCGTCCGAACACCCGCGCCTCGATCCGTCACTTCCTCGAGATGAAGCGGGAGGGGCGCCCGATCGTGGCCATGACGGCGTACGACGTACTTTTCGGGCGTCTGCTGGAGGAGGCGGGGGTCGATCTGATCCTGGTCGGCGATTCGCTGGGTCCGGTGGTCCTGGGCTACGACTCGACCGTCCCCGTCACGCTCGACGAGATGATCCACCACGCCCGTGCCGTGAAGCGCGGCGCCCCCCGCACGGTCGTCGTGTTGGATATGCCGTTCATGACCTACCAGACATCGGTTGAGGATGCGTTGCGCAATGCGGGCCGGGCGTTCAAGGAATCCGGCGTCGACGCGGTGAAGTTGGAGGGAGGCCATGAGACGACGTGCGACGCCATTCGGGCTCTGGTGTCGGCGGGGATCCCGGCGATGGGGCATATCGGGCTCGCGCCTCAGTCCGTCCATGCGCTCGGCGGATTCGGGGTGCGAGGGGGTGGGGAGGCTGAAGCCGAGCGGGTCAAGACCGAGGCGTTGGCGCTCGAGGAGGCCGGCGCCTTTTCGATGGTGCTCGAGCGTATTCCGGCGCCATGGTCCAGCGAGATCTCCGCATCGCTCACCGTGCCCACGGTGGGGATCGGGGCGGGTGCGGGGTGCGATGGCGAGGTGCGGATCCTGTACGACGCGCTCGGACTCGATCCGGATCTCGAGCCGGCATCGATGAAGCGCTTTGCGAACCTGCGTGCCGCAGCGGTCGAAGGCGTCCGGGCGTACGCACACGAAGTCCGGGAGGGCAGGGTTCGGGACCTCGGCCACTCGTCGGAAGGAAGCTGAGCGCCCGTGATCGTCGTTCGCACGCGCTCGGCGCTCGCAGATGCGCTCGCCCACGTGCATCGACGCGGCGATTCGGTCGGATTCGTGCCCACCATGGGCTACCTCCACGAGGGACACCTGTCGCTGGTGGACCGAGCGGGGACCCTCGCGGACCACGTGGTTGCTTCGATCTTCGTGAATCCGCTGCAGTTCTCGCCTTCCGAGGACCTCTCCGCGTACCCGAGGGACGAGGCACGGGACCTCGAACGGCTGGAGGCACGTGGTACGGAAGTCGTCTTCGCCCCCTCGGTCGACGAGATGTACCCGGACGGGGACCCCGTGGTGACGGTGTCCGCCGGCGCGATGGGGCGCCGACTGTGCGGGGCGTTTCGCCCCGGCCACTTCAATGGCATCCTGACGGTGGTGGCCCGCCTGTTCGGACTTGTCCGGCCCGAGGTGGCGGTATTCGGGCGCAAGGACTTGCAACAGGCCGTCCTGGTCGGGCACATGGTACGAGACCTCGAACTCGGGGTACGGGTCGAAATCGTGCCCACCGTCCGCGAAACCGACGGCGTGGCCATGAGCAGCCGAAATGCCTATCTGAGCGCGGATGAACGTGGCCAGGCTCCCGGGCTGCGTGAGTCGCTCCTGGCCGCGCGACAACTCGTCGTGCGGGGAGAGCGCCGCAGCCGGATGCTTCTGGACGAGGTCCGGCGCCGGTTGGGGGGCTTTCCGCTCGTGGAACTCCAGTACGTCGAGGCGGTCGATCCGGACACGCTGGAGAGCCGGGATGAGGCCGTCCCGGGCACCGTTGTCGCGCTCGCGGCCTTCTGCGGCACGACGCGCCTCATCGACAACCTGGAGCTGTGATGCTCCATCCTGTCGTCGAGCGAGCGGGAGCCGGCGAGTTACCCGTCTGGGCCGAGGCGTCGGAGTCCCGCCGCGCGCACATGGCGCGCGTGGCCACGCTGCTCGGGTCCTGGGCGGAGGCCCTCGGCCTGCCGGCCGAGGAGCGCGCGCGCTGGAGGGCGTTGGGTTGTCTCCATGACGCTTTGCGCAACGCGGATCCCGATGCGCTGCGCCAGCGCGTTCCTCCGACGTTCGCGTCGTTGCCCGGTCCGCTCCTTCACGGACCGGCCGCCGCCGAGCGCCTGCGCATCGACGGGGTCGAGGACGGAGCGTTCATGAGGGCGGTGGCGTACCATACAGTGGGCCACGCTGACCTCGACCGCCTGGGCCGGGCCCTCTACGCGGCCGACTTCCTCGATCCGGGGCGTGACCTGCTCAACGATTGGCGGGCGAATCTTCGGACGCGGATGCCCGGAGACTTCGACGAGGTCGTGCGTGAGATCCTCGGGGCGCGGATCGTCTACCTGATCGAGCAAACTTCGACCCTGAGGGCCGAGACCGCGTCCTTCTGGAACGCGCTCGTCGCGGAGGCGTGATGGCGTCCCGCCTGCGCTCCCTGGCCGCCCTCGCGGTCATCCTCACGGTCGGTATCCTGGCCGGATCGGCGCTCGCGCAGTGGCGGGGCAAAGGGGGAGACCCCCGTAAAGTTCTTCCGCACCCCACGCAACGCGTCCGCGTCGAGGTGCTGAACGGAGGCGGTCGTTCGGGCGCCGCGCGCGACGCCACCGGGGTACTCCGGGACCTGGGTTACGATGTGGTTTTCTACGGCAACGCCGGCGAATTCGGACGGGACACCTCCTGGGTCCTCGACCGGGTGGGGCGTCTTCCTTCCGCGCGGGACGTTGCGGACGCCCTGGGAATCCATAACGTCCGGAGCGAGCCGGACTCGAATCTGTACCTGGACGTGTCCGTAGTGTTGGGGGCGGATTGGGTACCTCAACCGGCGGATTCCGTCGCGGTGGCCGACTCCCTCCGGCGACCCTGGTGGGACCCCAGGAACTGGATCCCGCGCGCCGCACGGTGAGGAGAGGGCTTTCTTGGCATCCACGAGATCACGGTCGACATGAGCAAGCAAGGCAAGGGTAGCGCGACGGACGGAAACGCGGAGCCGAGTGAGTCCGGCACCAGGGCGAGGCGGAAGAAGGAGGCTGAGCGGCACTCCAATTCCGCGGTGGAGTGGGTCAAGTCGATCGTCATCGCCTTCGTCCTCTTCATGCTGCTGCGAACCTTCCTGGTCCAGACGTTCGTCATCACGTCGGGCTCCATGGAGAACACCCTCCTGGTCGGTGACATGCTCATGGTCAACCGGGCGGCGATCGGGACGCGCATCCCGCTCACCAGCGTCAGGATCCCCGGATACTCGACGCCTCACCGGCTGGACGTGATCGTCTTCGATCCGCCGCACGAGGAAAAGCTCAAGCTGGTGAAGCGCCTCATCGGAATGCCGGGCGACACGCTCCAGATGCGGGACCGCGTCCTGTACATCGACGGTGTGGCCCAGGACGAACCGTACGTGAAGCACCAGGACGTGCCGGACGACGTGCACCCGTGGATGGACTGGCAGCGTGACGATCTCATGCCGGGGGTGGACCGTGCGTCCTACGCCCCGACACGCGACACCTGGGGTCCGATCGTGATCCCCGAGGACCGGTACTTCATGATGGGGGACAACCGGGAGACGAGTTTCGACTCGCGCTACTGGGGGCTATTGGAGGGGTGGCGGCTCGAGGGGCGGGCCATGTTCCTCTACTTCTCCTATAACAAGGACTCGTACCACCCCTTCCCCTGGCTCAGGGAAATCCGCTTCAACCGGATCGGCACCGTGATCCACTGACGGTTCGAGCAGCCGAGCGGGCCGGCGGCCAGGCCCCAGAAGGCCGGCCCGAGGGCCGGAACGTCAGATTCCTTCGGGAAGCTGCTCGCTCGGTCCGGCCCTGCGCCGGTCCTCGATCTGCGACAGCGCGTGCGCCCGGAGTTGCCCGCACGCGGCGTCGATGTCGCGGCCGCGGGTTTCGCGCACGGCCACCGACACGCCGCGATCCTCCAGGATTTTCGCGAACGCCTTGATCCGATCGGGCTTCGAGGGCTTCCAGTCCTGATAGGGAATGGGGTTGAAGGGAATCAGGTTCACGAATGCGCGCACATCGGACGCGATTCCCGCCAACGTCGGCGCCAGGCTCAGGGCGTCGTTGACCCCGCGGATCATCGTGTACTCGAAGGTGATGCGCTTGCCGCCCGCCGCGTCGAAGCGTCCGAGCGCCTCCAGCACCTCGCCGAGCGGGTATCGCTTCTCCAGCGGGATCAGCTCCCTCCGGAGCAGCGGGTCCGGGGAGTGCAGCGACAGAGCGAGGCCGAACTGTTCGGGGCGCCCGGCGAGCTCGAGGATGCCGGGCACCACCCCCACGGTCGACACCGTGATGCGGCGGGCACCCACGCCGTACCCGTGGTTCAGCAACGTGAGCGACGCGTGCACGGCCTTCCGGTTCGCGAGCGGCTCCCCCATGCCCATGTACACGATGTTACTGATTGCTCCCCGTCCGTGCTCCTCGGCCCAACGTCGTGAGGCTCGGTACTGACCGACGATCTCCCCCGCGGTGAGTTGACGGTCGAAGCCGCCCCATCCGGTGGCGCAGAAGGTGCACCCCATCGCGCACCCGGCTTGCGACGAAATGCACAGCGTCAGACGATCCTCGGTCGGGATGAGGACCGATTCTACGAGGTGGCCGTCCGCCATGCGCCACAAGTGCTTGACCGTGCCGTCCCGGCTCAACGAGACCTGGTCC
>JBBSOM010000179.1:0-6015 GCA_038259715.1 Longimicrobiales bacterium | reverse complement strand
GGCGAACTCGAGACGTCACTGATGATGCACCTGCATCCCCGTCTCGTGCGCCCACTCGACGGGGCGGGGGCCGGTGTGGCGCGCGACTGGCGCGTCACCGCCTTCCGCGAGCGATGGGCCTGGGCGCCCCGGCAGTGGACGCGCGTGACCGACGACACCGGCGTCGGTGACCCCGCGCCGGCGACGGCGGCCAAGGGAGAGCGCTTTTTCCAGACCGTGACCGAGAAGCTGGCGGGCTTCCTGGTGGAGCTGAGCGGGATGGACCCGACCGACCTGTACGCGGGCGGCATCTAACGCGGCGGCGGGAGGTCGGCGGCTCGGCCCCTCGCCTCACTGGCGACCCTCGCTTTCTACTGGCGACTCTCGCGTTACTGCCGATCCGCGATCAGGCGCAGCCGGTCGCCCCACTTCTTCTGGAAGGCCGCCACGGCGTTTTGCATCACGCCGTCATACGCGCGTTTGCCCGCCGCCTTCTCCCGTTCGATCTTCGTGAGCCACTCCAGCGAGGCCGCGGTCGGCTTGTAGTCCGCGCCGCCCTGCACGTCCCCGGCACCCAATCCCACCTCGGCCGAGAGCCACACGTACTGCATGTATACGCGGTAGGTGGAGACGTACCACTTGTCGTCCGAAGCGAGATCCGTGGGCGACAGGAAGTGCGTTTCGGCGTCGTACAGCTTGGCGTCGAGCGCACGCAGATCCGCGATCATCGGGGCGGTGGAGTCGGGGGCCGCGTCGAGTTGGTCCTCGATCTTCTTCCGCACCTCCTCCAGTCGGTTGATCATGCCCACCGTCTCGTTCATGCCGTCGCGGACGCGGACCTGCGTTTCGGTCGACGCCACCAGGTCGGCCTCGGAGCTGGCTATGGCCGGGTCCTTGAGGACGGTGAAGGGCCGCGTCAGCGCCGTGCCGTCCACGGTCATGCGGACCGTGTAGTCCCCGGGCACGGCGATCGGGCCGGCACGCTCGGGGCTCTCGATGCCCCAGTGGATGATCGGGCGGGTGTCGCGGCCCTCGAAGCGCGCCTCCTCCCAGATGTGGGGGTTGTAGGGCGGCTTCGTGCGCAACGCGACCTGATCCGGCCCGTCGTAGAGCAGGTCCCAGGTCGCCGTGTTGAGGCCCACCGCGCCGAGCGCCTCGAAGGCGCGCACCACCTGTCCGTCCTTCAGGATCTCGAAGCGCACCGTGTCTTTCGGCTGCGTGGCCAGACTGTAGAGGAATTCGGCGCTCCCACGTCTCGCCTGCCGGAAACCCGGCCGGGGTGCGTACAGGTACACAGGCGCCTCCCGTGCCCCCTGATCGGACTGTTCCAGGCGCAGGATGTCGCGGAGCACGAAAAGGCCGCGGCCGTACGTCGACACCACCACGTCGTGGTAACGCGGCTCGACCGTGATCCACGATACAGGCGCCGCGGGCAGTCCCTCACGAAGCCGCGTCCAGTGCGTCCCGTCGTCCATGGACCAGTAGAAGCCGTGGCCGGACCCCGCGAAGAGCATGCCCTTCCGGTTCGGGTTCTCGGTCACGGTCATGAGGTAGTCGAGCGGATGATCCTGAGGCAGGTCCCCGGTCACGTTCTTCCACGTCCGCCCGAAGTCCGTCACTTCGTACACGTACGGCTTGCGGTCGTCCATCAGGTGGTAGTCGACGGTCACATAGGCCGTGCCGGCGTCGAAGGTGGACGGCGCGATCTGTCGGATCGTGCCCCACGGCTCGAGGCCGGCCGCGTGGGTCGAGACCTTGTCCCAGTGCTTTCCGCCATCCTGCGTCAACCAGACGAGGCCGTCGTTCGTCCCGGCCCAGATCAGGTCGCGCTGCACGGGGGACGGCGCGATCGCGAAAACGACTTCACCGTAGAACTGGCCCAGGTTGTCTCCGATCACGCTGTCCGGCTCGGCGCCTGGAATGCCGCCCGACCACGCGATGCGTGACGGATCCTGCGTGGACAGGTCCGGAGAGATCACGTCCCACGTCTGACCCTGGTCGCGGGTGCGGAAGATCACGTTGCACCCGTAGTAGACCGTCTCCTTCTCGAACGGATCGATGGCGAGCGGCGGCGTCCAGTGGCAACGGTACTTCAAAGCATCCGGCTCGCTGTCGAGCGTGTGCATCCACGGGCTGACCGAGCGAGCGGCGCCGAGCTTCGCGTCCCAGCGCGTGACCTGGTCGGCGTAGCACGACGCCCACACGATGTCCGGGTCGTCGTGCACGGGGAGCGTGAAGCCGGACTCGCATCCGCCCAACCCCGCGTCCCAACCATTGCCCCCTCCGCGACCGCCAAAGCCGCCGAAGCCCCGCGTGCGTGCCCGGTTCCGGTCGGCGTACCCGACGGCGGAACCCGGTGTCGAGTAGGACGGCACGTTGTCGACGCGGATCGGTCGGTCGCTCGGCCCGCGCATGGTCCCGTCGTCCTGACGGTTCGAGTAGATCCAGTAAGGCACCTGGTCGTCGACGGCGACGTGGTACATCTGGCCGTTCGGGAGCGACACCTGCCGGTACTTCTCGCCGTGGTCGGTGGTCCACCCAGCGCCTCCGTCCCCCGTCACGGCCCAGTGGTCCCCGTCCGTCGGATCGAGCCACATGTCGTGACAGTCGCCGCAGCCGCCAGCGCGCAGCGGCCACGTCTTGCCACCGTCGACGGAGCGGTGCGGGCTCGAGTTCATCACCAGAACCTCGTCCGCGTTCGTCGCGTTCACGGCGATCCTGATGTAGTAGCCGGCCCGTCCGATCAGCGTCCGGTCCCAACTCACCACCTGCCACCGGCGTCCGCCGTCGTCCGAGCGCCAGACCGAGCCCTGGGCGGCGGTCTGGATCAACGCGTAGACGCGGTTGGGGTCCGACGGCGCCACGGCCACGTCGATCTTGCCGACCGGTGACTTCGGGAGACCCTCGGCCTCCCCCAGCCGCGTCCAGTCGTCGCCGCCGTTCCGGGTCACCCAGACCGCGCTCCCGGGGCCGCCGGAATCCATCTTCCAGGTGTGCATCACGACGCTCCACGTGCCTGCGAAGAGCACGTTCGGGTCGTGCGCGTCCATGCTCAGTCCAGAGCACCCGGTGCCTTCGTCCACGAAGAGCACCCGAGTCCAGGTCTTTCCGCCATCCCGCGTCCGGTAGACGCCCCGCTCGTGTTGCGGACCCGTGGTACGGCCCAGGGCGCACACGTAGACGGTGTTGGGGTCGGCCGGGTGGATCAGGATCCTTCCGATCCGGCCCGTCTCGGTGAGCCCCATATGCGCCCACGTGAGGCCACCGTCGGTGGAGCGATACACGCCGTCACCCATGATGTCCGCGTCGCGGACGGCGAACGCTTCGCCGGTTCCGGCCCAGATCACGGACGGATCGGACGGCGCCACGGCCAACGCCCCGACCGACTGGACGTCCTCCGCGTCGAAGAGAGGCTGGAAGGTGTCGCCGCCGTCCGCGGTCTTCCACACCCCGCCGGAGGCCGATCCCAGGTAGTAGACCTGGTCGTTGCCGGGGATACCCGCAACGGAGATGAAGCGACCCGAGCTCGGTGGCCCCATGTACTCGAAGGCCAGTGGCCCGGGGTGCGAAGGACGCAGGCCGCCCCGGTCGCGGCCCTGCGCCGCGAGCTGATGAGGAAGGGCCAGCGCCAACACGAGCGGCGCGAACCATGCGAGCGGGTAACGTCTCATGGATGCTTCCTCCTGAAAGGGCAGGCCCACGTAGCTATGCTCCACCAGCGTCAGGCGGGCGAAGAGTGTCGAGACGCGAGACGATCTCGTCGAGCAGGTCGCCCTGATCCTCCTGCACGTCGAGGAGGCGGCTCCACTGGCGGAGCATGAGGTGGTCGAGCTTCTCGTGGAGCAGGCGGACCTCGATCTCGGACTTGAGGTTGACCCGGTAGTCGTTCTCGGCCTGGGCGCGGTCGCGATCCTCCTTGCGGTTCTGGCTCATCATGATGATGGGAGCCTGGATGGCGGCAAGGCACGACAGCACGAGGTTGAGGAGGATGAAGGGGTAGGGGTCGAAGGGTTTGGCGCCGAGGAGGAAAGCGTTGAGGATGATCCACGCGAGGAGCACACCGAAGAAGCCGAGAATGAACGTCCAGCTCCCGCCGAACGAGGCTACACGGTCGGCCACCCGGTCCCCGAGCGACATCGCGGCGGCTGCCGCCACGTCGGCGTTCTCACTGACGAGGCGATCAGCGGCGATGGTGTCGAGCACCTCGCGGTCGGTCGTCGAAAGTTCGTCGCGGTCGGCGAGGAGGCTCTGCGCGAGGTGGGTCATTCGAAAGCGGTGGACGTCAGCGGGCGAGAGCAGATCATCGGCCGCCAACTCCGGGTGCTCGTCGCGGGCAAGCGCAGCGACCTCCGGACGGAGCGCGGAAACAGGAACGCCGTCCGAACGCGTCCCCGCGTCGTCGACGGATCGTCCACAGGCTGGACAGTTCATTGGCAGGACCGCGGCCGTCGCGGAGTTCGGAGATTACAGGTGACCGGGGTCGCTCGACCCTCATGCAACTGTGGAAACCGGGTCCCTGGGATGCAAGGGTCGGCTCCATCGGGCGTGGCGTCGGCCGCTAGCGTAAGTGACCCGATCCCAGCGCGGAAACCGTCTCCCACCCCTGGGCGCGCCGTCCCTGCTCCACATCGTGGATCAGCTCCACGAGTCGATCCACGAGAGGCGTGTCGATGCCGACTTCCGCAGCCAACTCCGAGATGACGGCGATCTGAGCATCGACCTCGGTCTTGCGCTTCCGTACGGCCAGGTCACGCCACACGCCCGAGTGCGACTTCGCGGACTTCCGGTTGAAGCCGACCAGCCGGTCGAGCGACGCGGCAGCGGCGGCGGCAGGGGCATCGGGGTGGAACGCCGCCGGATCGAAGCCGTCGAACGCCTCGGGGCGGATGCCTCGAGCCAGCGCCACCCGCATGACCTCCCGCCCAAGCGCGATGAGCGTGGGGCGGTGCTCCGTGGAGTCCAGCACGTCCGCGATCGACGCTTCCGCGAGGGCCGTCGCGAAGAGCAAGGAACCGTAGGCGAGCTTGGCCCACAGGTAGCCCTCGATGTTCTCCGTCAGGATGGCCTTGTCGTCGAAGTCGCGGAAGAGGGCATGGATCCCGGCGATGCGCTCGCCGCGCGTCCCGTCCACTTCGCCCACGACCACCGCGCCTCGGTTGCCGCGCTGGATCACGCCCGGCTCCATGACGTCGGCGCCAAAGTTGACGAAGCACCCGATGGTACGGCGCGAGCCGATGCGCCGCGCGATCACGCGTTCGTTGAGTCCGTTCTGCACCGAGACCACGAAACCGTTGTCGGCGAGCATCGGCGCGAGCTCTTCGACGGCCCCCTCCGTGTGGTGCGCCTTCACCGCCAGAAGCACAGCGTGGAGCGGCGCGGTCACCCGGGAAGGGACCCCCTCCGGTGTCACTGCGGGAGCGCGTACAACGAAGGCGTCGACGGGCCCGGTGATCTCGAGGCCCTTCTCGTTGATCGCGCTCACGTGTGCCTCGTCCTGGTCGACAAAGAGCACGTCATGACCGGCCCGGACCAACCAGGCGCCGATGGAGCCGCCCATGGCGCCGGTGCCCCAGATCACGATGGGTCCGTCCATGAGGGGACTCAGTGCGCTTCGTGTGATGCGGCGACGTGGTCCGTCGGGATCGGCGCGCTGTCCCCGATCGCATCCGCCACCAACTCGACCACGTGCTTCACCTTCACCGGGTGCTCGTCGTAGCCGTCCTGCGCCTTGAGGCCGTCTTCCAGCATGGCCATGCAGAAGGGGCAGGACACGGCGAGGGTCGGGGCGTCGGCCTTCATGACCTCGGCGGCGCGGTTCCAGGAGATGCGCGGCTCCTCCTCCTCCCGCCAGAAGTTGCCGCCGCCCGCACCGCAGCAGAAGGACGTCTCCCGGTTGCGTTCCAGTTCCACCAGCTTGCCGCCGCTCCGCTGCACCAGCGCGCGCTGTTCTTCGTAGATGCCGTTGTAGCGACCGTAGAAGCACGAGTCGTGATAGGCCACGCGCCCCAGGTCCTTCCCATCCGGGAGGCCGTGCCG
>JBBSOM010000178.1:0-6023 GCA_038259715.1 Longimicrobiales bacterium | reverse complement strand
GTGGAGGCAGCCGAGCCTTTCAGCACCTCGATCCGGTCGATGTCGGCCGGGTTGATGTCGTCCAGAGGCGAGGCCGTCACGTTGCCGCCACGTCCCCCAGTTTCATTGGGGGAGACATTGCGTTCATAGGCATCACTTCGCACGCGCACCCCATCTACATAGATGATCGGCTGGTTCGATTGCGAGACGGAAACCGAACCACGCAGACGGATCTGCGCACCCGAGCCCGCGGAGCTACCGCCCTGCGACACCAGCAGCCCCGGCGACTGCGACTGGAGCATCTGGTCCACGCTCGGTGCGGGTGACGCCACGTCGGCCGCGCTGATCTGAACGACCGAGTTGCCGACCTCGCGCCGACGGGCCGCGCCCGCCGTGCCGGTCACGACGATCTCGTCGAGACCGAGCGCCTCGTCGGCGAGTACGAAGTTGGCCACCGCGACCTGGCCGGCCGCGACCGTGACCTCCTGGGTCTGGGACTGGTACCCGATCCGGATGACCTGGAGCTGGAACGTGCCCGCGGCCACGTTCTGGATCAGGAAACGACCGTTGCTGGCGCTGAGGCCTCCCTGCTGGGTGCCTACGATCACGACCTGGACCTCGGAAACCGGAGCCCCTGACCTGGCCGTGACCTGACCCGTGATGCTCCCTACGCTCTGCCCACCGAGCGGTGAGGCCAAGGCCAGCGCCCCGACCATCCCTGCGGCTGCCAGGGGGCCGAACCGGCGGGTGAATCGGTGGAAACTCTTGGGCGAGGGAATTCGCATGACGCACTCCTCGACTGGGATGACAACTACACGGTCCGTTCAGAGGGTACGGCACCGTCAGCCCTCAGATTCGTGCCACGATAGGACACCAAGCCCCCGGGACACAATGTTCTTCATCTGTTTCCGTCCGTATGTCGAGGACCGGGGGTAGGGAGGTAGCGGCGGTGTTGTGGGAGCGTCTGGACATGCCGGCTTTCCAGAGGTGTTGAGCTCACGAGCAGGTGCGGCGTCTGCGCTTGCCCCCCAACCCGAGCGAAGCCCATGTTGTGCATTTCACCGTCTTTGCTGGTCGACCCCAACCCGGCCTTATGATGCTGATGACTCACCTTCGCCCCAGCCGCAAGGCGTTCCTTCTCGGCGCCGCCACTTTCGTGGTCGCTCTCGGGTCGACCCTTTCGTGTGGTCAACGGGCGTCGACGGACACCTCGGCCATCCCCACGCCGGCATCGGTCCTCGGATGGGAGCCGGGCACGGCCAAGAAGCTACCGACGTGGTCACAGGTGCAGGACTACTACACGCAGCTCGACAAGGCGAGTCCGCGCGTGTCGCTTCGGGTCGTCGGCAAGACCACGCTGGGCCGTCCCTTCCTGGCGGTCTTCATCAGCGATCCGGCAAACATCGCCGACCTCGCGCGCTACCAGGAGATCCAGCGCAAGCTCGCGGACCCTAGATTGCGGGCGGAGGGCGAGAGGGCGCAGCTCATCGCGGACGGCAAGGTCGTGATCCTCGTCACGTCGAGCATCCACTCGACCGAAGTCGGCGGATTTCTGACTCCTTTCCGCCTCGCGGACCGCCTGGCCCGGGCGGATGACGCCGAGACGCTCGACATCTTGCGCAACACGATCATCATCCTGGTGCCTTCGCAGAATCCGGACGGAATGGATATCGTGGGCGACTGGTATCGCTCCACCTTGGGTACGCCGACCGAGGGAGCTGGGCCTCCGGTCCTCTACAACTACTATGCGGGGCACGACAACAACCGGGACTGGTACGCGTTCAACCTGCCTGAGACGCGAGCCACCGTGGACTCGTTGTACGCGAAGTGGTTCCCGCAGATCAACAACGACATCCATCAGCAGGGGCGCGACAACGGTCGGATCTTCATTCCCCCCTACATGGACCCGATCGAGCCGAACATCGACCCGGTCCTGATCGGGGAAACGAACGCTCTCGGAATGGCCATGGTCTGGCGGCTGCTCGCGGACGGGAAGACGGGGGTCGCCTCCAACGCGTCCTACGACATGTGGTCGCCGGCGCGACAGTACCAACTCAATCACGGTGGCGCCCGAATTCTCACGGAAACAGCGAGCGCAGCGCTCGCGTCGCCTGTGGAGGTCTCGTTCGAGAGCCTCCGCGAAGGTCGTGGCTACGACCCGAAGATCGTGAGTTGGAACTACCCTGTGCTGTGGACGGGCGGAAGCTGGGGCATCGGCGACATCGTCGATTACCAGACGAACGCTTCGTGGGCACTCTTCGCTGCTGTGGCGCGCGAAAGGACGAAGTGGCTGGAGAGTTACGCCACCGTGCAGGACCACTCCATCCTGGGGAACAAATCGGCAGGCCGCGAAACGTGGCCTTCGGCCGTCGTAATCCCCAAGACGGGCCAGCCCGACTCCACCGCGCTGCAGACCCTGCTGTGGACGCTACAGCACGGCCAGGTGGAAGTCCGCGAGACGACCGCGCCCGTTACCGTCGGCGGCGAAACGTTCGAAGCGGGTAGCTACGTCGTGAATACCGCGCAGCCTTTCGGGGGCTACGCGAAGGCGCTCCTCGAGCGCCAGGCGTATCCTCACCTGCTCGAATACCCGGGAGGGCCTCCGAAGGCGCCCTACGACGTGACCGCGCACACGCTCCCGCTGCTCTTCGGAGTGAAGGTCGCTGCGGTATCCGGCCCTGAGCCCGGCTCCGGCCCACCGATCGCGGAAGTCCCGACACCCACGTTCACCGCTGCGGGCCTGAGCGGGCAGAGCGACAAGCGGATCGCCATCTACCAGAGCTACGCGGGATCCATGGATGAGGGGTGGACCCGACTCATTTTCGACAATTACAAGATCCCGTTCACGTCGGCGCATGACCGCGACGTGCGCACCGGGAACCTGAACGCGCGTTTCGACGTCATGATTCTGCCTGACCAGAACAGTCGCGGCCTGTCGAATGGGCTCGGGGACAACTATCCGGATTCCTTGAGGGGCGGCCTCGGTGACGAGGGAGGGGCGGCCCTGCGCAGTTTCGTGGAGAACGGCGGGACCCTGATCGCATTCAACAAGGCCACCTCGTACGCCATCGAGACGCTGTCTCTCCCTGTGCGCAACGTACTCCAGGGGCTTCCTTCCACGGAATTCTACTGCCCCGGTTCCATTCTGGGGGTGAACCTCACCCCCGGTCATCCGGTGACCCGGGGGATGAAGGCTACACCGGCAATCTGGTTCGAGGGCAGCCCCGCCTTTGCGGTAACGGACGCTTCACGCACGACCGTGCTCGCCACGTATCCGAGCACCGGAGACCCTCTGCTCTCCGGGTGGCTCCTGGGAGGCGACAAATTGCACGGGAGAGCGGCGGCGGTCGACGTGACACTCGGGCGGGGTCATGTGATCTTGTTTGGATTCCGCCCGCAGTACCGCGCGCAGACCATGGCGACCTACCCCATGATCTGGGGTGCCATCCTGGGAAAATGAGATGAATCGGTGGGACCACTCCGCCACCATCTGCCCGCTGAACAGATCCACCGGAGGGATCCCATGCCGCGAGCCAGACGCGTGCCACTTCCAGTAGGTATCGTGCTCTCGATGGCCTTCGTAGCTGTCGGCCCGGTCGTGGCCGAGGCGCAGGTGCCCGACTACGAGACGACCCGCATCGCGGACGGTGTCTATCAGTTCCGCTGGCAGGAGCACAATGCGTTCTTCGTGGTCACTTCGGCGGGCGTAGTGGCAGTGGATCCAATCTCGCGCGAGGCGGCGGCGCAGTACGCCAATGAGATCAAGAAGGTCGCGCCGGACGCCCCCCTGCTGATGGTCGTCTACAGCCATCAGGATGCCGACCACGCTACGGGTGCTCCCACGCTCATGAGCGAGATGGGCCAGACGGTGCCTATCATCGCGCATCGCAACTCGGTGGCAGCCATCAGGGCAGCCGCGAGCGAGGACCTACCGGCGCCGACGGTCACCTACCAGAAGTTCATGTCCACGACCCTCGGCGGCCGTGAGATCGAGTTCCACTACATGGGCGCGAACCACACCGACAACTCCACGGTGGTCTACGTGCCCGACGTGAGGGTGGCGTTCGCCGTGGACTTCGTAGCGAACGACCGCGTCGGATACCAGGACCTCCCCGACTACGTCTTCCCGGACTTCTTCGAGTCCATACCCAGACTCCTCGAGCTCGACTTCGACACCATGGTCTTCGGGCACGGACAGCGGGAGATCGAAAGTCCATCTACCGGCAGATCCGCTACTACGACCAGCTCCGGTCGGAGGTGAGGAAGGCTCTGGAGGCAGGCTGGTCGGAGGACCGGGCAGCGGCTGAGATCCCTGGCGGAGTTCGCCAGATGTAAAGAAACGTTGGACGCACTACGCCAGGCCGGGAGGCCGTGATGCGCACTTTGATTCGCACCGTACGGGGCATGGTTGTCTTGGCCGCGCTCGCGCTGGTTTCGTTGAGCCCGCTCTGTGCGCAGACGCCGGATGCGGCGCTCTTCAATCGGCTCCGCTTCCGGACCGTGGGACCTGACGGGAACCGCACGGCGGGAGTCGCAGGGGAGCCGGGCAACCCCATGGTGAGCTACGTTGGAGCCGCCTCGGGGGGGATCTTCCGCACCCTGGACGGGGGACTGAACTGGGAGTCGGTGTTCGATGAGGCGCCGGTCTCGTCGGTGAACGCCCTTGCGGTGGCGCCCTCTGCACCGAATGTGGTGTGGGCCGGAACGGGAGAAACGTACATCATCCGGGAGTGGCTCTCCATCGGCGACGGCGTGTGGAAGTCCACGGATCGCGGTAGCCGTTGGACCCACATGGGCCTGGAGAAGACCGGACGCATCAGCGAGATCGAGATCGATCCCAACGACCCCCACGTGGTCTACGCCTGCTCCCTGGGAAGTGGCTTCGAGCCTCAGCAAGAGCGAGGGGTATTCAAGACGGTGGACGGGGGTGAGAGTTGGGAGCGTATTCTCTTCGTGGACGAGAACACGGGATGCTCGGACCTGGCGATGGACCCGGGCGATCCCCAGACGCTGTTCGCGGGGATGTGGCAGCTCTCCATCAAGCTCTGGAACCTGAATAGCGGAGGCCCGGGAAGCGGAGTGTTCGTGACCCACGACGGCGGCACGACGTGGGAGCGAGTGCGGGGTGGGCTTCCGACACATCCGGTGGGGAAGGTATCGGTGGATGTGGCGGCCAGCGACTCCCGGCGCGTCTACGCGCTCATCGAGGACGCCGACCCATCTCTCTACCGCTCCTCCGACGGAGGCCGGAGCTGGAAGCTCGTCAATCGGAACCACCTCATGGCTGACCGAGCGCCGTACTACACCCGGATGCGGGTGGCAACCGACGACGAGGACCTGCTCTACTTCATGTCCATCGGGCTCCAGTGGTCGCGGGACGGAGGTGAGACGCTGGAGGAAAGTCCCCAGGCGGCGGGTGGGGACAACCACGCCATGTGGGTCGACCCCACGGACTCCCGCCGGATGATGGTGAGCAACGACGCTGGCGTGAGCCTCACGGAGAATCGCGGGCGGACATGGCAGCGGGTGGTGCTCCCCATCGCCCAGATGTACCACGTACTCACCGACAACGCCGTCCCGTACTACATCTACAGCAACCGTCAGCACGGACCTTCCTACCGCGGCCCCAGCAATAGTCGTCAGGCGGGAGGGATCACCGTGGGGATGTGGCACGGTATCGGAGGCGGGGAGAGCGGCTTTGGAACGCCGGACACCGTCAGTAACGCAGTCGCGTGGTCCGGGTCCTTCGATGGAGAACTCCAGCGCTTCGACCTGAACACGATGCAGGCCCGCTCGGTCAACGTCTGGCCCGAGACGCCGGACGGCTGGGCGCCGGCCGACCACAAGTACAGGTGGAACTGGACCTTCCCCATCGCCATCTCCCCTCACGATCCCAACCGGGTCTATGTGGGAAGCCAGGTGGTCCACATGACGACGGATGGGGGGCAGAGCTGGCGGGACATCAGTCCGGATCTCACGCGGAACGAGAAGAGCCACCAACAGAACTCCGGGGGGGTGACCGTCGACAACGTGAACACGTTCAT
>JBBSOM010000177.1:0-6039 GCA_038259715.1 Longimicrobiales bacterium | reverse complement strand
GTAAGAGGAGCCACTCGATGGTGGCACGCTCGTTGTAGCAGGGGATCACTACGGACAGGACCACCCGCTTCCAGGCCGCCGCGGACCGTCCCCCGGACTCGAACGCTACCGGAAAGGAATGCTCAGCGGGATGACGCGACATCGTCCTTCCTTCTCGTCGGGGGCACACGCGCGGACGGCGCCTCGGTCATTCCGAGAGCCCGTAGCGATTCAACTTGCGGTACAGCGTGGACGGGTCGATTCCGAGCACCTCGGCGGTGCGCGTCCTGTTGCCGCCTTCGGCCAGAAGGACCCACTGGATGTAGGCGCGTTCGATGACTTCCATCGTCGGGTTTGGCGGCGGAGCGTCGTCCACGAGGCGGACGTCCCTCTGTTCACGCACGCGCTCCGGAAGACCCGCCGGGTCGAGAAGCCCGGACGATCCCACAACCGCCGCCCGTTCGAGCGCGTTCTCGAGCTCGCGCACATTGCCGGGCCAGTCGTAGGCGCGCAACACCTCGAGGGTATCGTCGCGGAGTTCCCTGGGCTCGCCGCCCTCCCGTTCCGAGAGCCGGACCAGAAAGTGCCTTGCCAGCAGGTCGATGTCCTCCGGACGCTCGCGCAGCGGAGGGAGGCGAAGCTGGATCACGTTCAGGCGATAGTAGAGATCGCTCCGGAACGCGCCCTTGCGGATCTCCTCCTCCAGATCCCGGTTGGTGGCGGCGATGATGCGCACGTCGACGGGCACCGCACGGGTGGCGCCGACGGGAATCACCTCACGTTCCTGGATGGCGCGCAACAGCTTCACCTGCGTCGCGGCGCTCATCTCACCGATCTCGTCCAGGAAGAACGTGCCGCCACCCGCCGCGACGAGCACGCCGTCCCGATCCTTGACGGCGCCTGTGAACGAGCCCTTGACGTGCCCGAACAGTTCGCTTTCGAGCAGGCTCTCGGGCAGCGCGCCGCAGTTGATCGACTGAAAGGGGCCGTCACTGCGCTCCGACAGATCGTGGATGTAGCGGGCCACGACCTCCTTCCCTGTTCCACTTTCCCCCGAGAGGAGCACGGTCGAGTCGGTGGGCGCCACGGTTTCCGCGAGCCCGAGCACCTCGCTGAACGTACGGCTCCGGCCAATCGGCCTCCCGACGACCGAACGGTCGCGCCTGCGGATCTCCTTCTTGAGCCGTCGGTTCTCTACCTTGAGTTGGCGTGCCTCCACGGCGCGCCGGCATACGGCGAGCAGATCGTCGTTGCCGAACGGCTTCTGGATGTAGTGGTAGGCGCCCTCGTTCACGGCGTCCATCGCGGACCGGAGCGAGGCTTGCGCCGTCATGAGGATCACCGGCAGCTCGGGGTCGACCTCCTTGGCCCGACGCAGGACATCCACGCCGCCTGCCCCATGCATTTTGATGTCGCTCAGGACCAGGTCGGGCGTCTGGGCCTCGAGGGCGGCAAACGCTTCACGCGCCGAGTTGGCGGTCCGGACCTCGAAGCCCTCGCTACGGAACAGGATCTGGAGTGTGTCCAGGATCCCCATCTCGTCGTCGACCACGAGCACCTTCACGGCCTCACCCATGATACGCCACCTCCGTTGCAGCCCCGGCGGGCGGCAGATGGATCACGAACTCCGCTCCTCCGCCCGGGGCGCGATCCACGAAGACCGCCCCTTCATGCGCCTCGACGGCACGATGCACCACGGCGAGGCCCAGACCCGAGCCCCCATCCCTGGTGGTGAAGAACGGATCGAAGATCCGCTCGACGGCGTCGGGATCCACGCCGGGGCCCGAATCCCGGACGATGATCCCGATCGGATGGACCAACGATTTTCCCCGTGGGTTCGGGCGGTAGGAGAAGACGCCGACCACAACGGCGACCGAGCCGGCCGGACGCGAGTACTGGACCGCGTTGAGCGTCAGGTTGAAGACTGCCCGGTGCAGAAGATCGGCGTCGCCTTCGATCCACGCCTCGACGTCCGCCCCCTCGAAGGTCACCTCGACCCCTTCGGCATCGGGGTGCTGGCGGACGAGAGCGACGGAATCCGCGACGAGACGACCGACGTGCACACGCTCCCGCCTGCTGATCCGTAGCCCTGAATAGTCGAGAAACTCGGAAAGCAGGCGACTGAGGCGATCCGATTCCTTCAGGACGAGGCGCTTCAGGATCTCCCGGTCGTCGTGGTCGAGCGTGGCCCGTGCCAACTGCTCGACGGCGCTGCGGATCGACGCCAACGGGTTCTTGATCTCATGTGCGAGGGACGCCGACAGAGCCGCGACCGCCTCGAGGCGTTCCGCGCGCCGGTTCAGCGCCTCGATCAACTCCACGTCCGTGATGTCCTGGAGGATGGCGGTCACGGAGGGAGGATCCCCTTCCCCACGGTCGAGCACCGTCGTCGACACTCCGAGCCGAACGTCCTGGCCGTCTCTGCGCCGGATCGTGCTGAACCTTTCGACCGGACGACGCTCCCCGATGCCGCGCCGGAGGATCTCTCCCAGTCCCGGGGCGCAGCGTTCGATTTCCTCCAGAACCGGGCGGCCGATCCATTCCGGACTCGCGATGCCGAGCAGGGACTCGGCGGCCGGATTGGCGTACGCGAGGCATCCTTCTCCGTCCACGGTGAGGATCCCGGTGGCGAGCGTGGCCAGGATGTCGACGGTGTCGAGTTTGAGTTGGCGCAACTCGGATTCCACCACGCCGAGCGCCATGCCTGCCCGACGGAGTCGATCCCCGACCAGGCCGGTGATGAGGGCCACGACGGCGAAGAGGCCGATTTGCAGGCCGACGTCCCGGGTGAAGACCGTCTCGTACCCCCAGGCCAGATCGGCGAAGTAGACCATGCTCGCCAGGCCACCGATGAGGACCCCGCCGGGCAGGGGAAGCAGGAGCGCCCCCGCGCTGATGACCAGGATGTAGAGCGGAGCGAAGCTCGAATCGGGCCCGTTGGTAACGTGCACGATCCCGGTGACGAGTGCGATATCCAGGATCACCTGGGCATAGAGAAACGTCTCGCCGGGCTCTGCTCCGACGACGTGCGTATACCAGAACGACGCGGTCGTGACGCCCATCGCGACGAGGAAGATGATCACCGCGACGCGGGTGTCCTGCGTTGCCGCCACGTTCCAGACGTATAGCGCACCGGCGAGGATGCCCGTGACCAGCGTGAGACGACCGAGGTAGATCCAGCGAAGCAGATCTCTCCGGCTGAACATCTGGGCGGAGATGCGTAGGCCGGGCTTCGGGGTGATACGAGCCACCTTGGCCTCGATCACGAGTGGGTCGGGGTGGCCGCGACCAGATCGCGGATACGGCGCAACTGGGTCTGGATGATCTCGAGGCCTTCGCGCACCTCGCCCTCCTCCGCGCCCATCAGGAGAATCTGTGTTTCAACAAACGCAGCAGTGAGGGGGTTGTTGATGTCGTGACGCGCTCGTGCGATCCGGGCAAGGACCTGTGGGAGTTCGAGCGATTTCTCCTCGCCCCCACCCTCACGTCCCGCTGACTCGCTCACGTCCGCGAGTTCGGTCGCGAACCCTACGGAGAGGGTCCGGACCTTTGGGGAATGCTCTCCGTCCACCAAGGCCAACGTCCACTCGGGCGCCGGAAGAAGCACGGTCATGTCGACCCACTGGCCAGAGCGCAGGCCCGCGGCGTCCACCAACACCACGCCCGGCTCCCGTCCCAGAAGAGCGGTCGGATCGAAGGGGGGGTCGAGGAAGACGCCGGCGTCCCCGAACATGGAGACGCACACATCCCGGGTCGGGCTCGGCTCGGCCACAACGTAGATGGGCTTCGATGGCATGGACATGCGAAGTGGGAGTCATCGGGCCAACCAGCAACTGGCACCAACTTCGGCCGTACGTCACTTTGACGCCATGCCTCGGCAGCCCCTGTCCGCCCCGAAACAGTCCGCGCTGAGCTCGTGAGCACCCTTCCCCGCCGCCTCCTCGGCGCCGGAATCCTCGCGCTTGCGTACCTGCCGCTCCACCGCCTTCTGGCTCCGGCGGCCACGGGGCTCGCCGGAGAGGTGACCCGTCGTACCGCGGAAGCGAGTTGGAGGGTCGGCATGTGGGGCTCCGTCGCGACGCTCGGTGCGGCGGTGGTGCTCGCCATACTGACTCGCGCCGATCCGGCGGAGTGGGTGCGCCGAGCCGGGCGGCGCATCCTAGCCGTGCCCACGCGCCGCTACACGCTGGCCATCGGGGCGCTCGGAACGATCGCGTCCGGCGTTGTCGCGCTCGCGGTGTTCCACGCCCTCCCCACCTCCGTCGACGAGATGGTGCAACTCCTGCATGCGCGGACGCTCCTGGCCGGGCATGCGTCCCTTGTGCTTCCGGCGGACCCAGCCGCGTGGATGATCCAGAACTCGCTGTTGGTCGACGGTGGGTGGGCGTCGGTGTACCCACCCATGCACACGTTCCTGCTGGCGGCCGGCCTCGCGGTGGGCGCACCCTGGCTGGTCGGTCCCCTCGCCACAGGTGTTCTTGCTGGCGCGAGCGCGGCCTCGTTTGAGCGGTTGCTCCCGAATGCACGCTTGACGGCGCGGCTGGCCGGAGCGCTCGTCGCGCTGTCACCCTTCGTGGTCTTTCTCGGCGCCACGGAGTTGAGCCACCCGACGGCCGGGGCCTTCGTCGCGTTGACGCTCCTGTTCGCGCTCCGCGCCCGGGACGGGTCATGGGGCTGGAGCGTCGCCGCGGGCGCCGCGGGGGGCGCGGCGGTGTGCGACCGCCCATGGACGGGACTCGCGCTCTGCGCGGCGGTGCTGGCGGCGACCTGGCTTCCCCTGGCGGCGCGTGGCGCGACCGATTCCGCCAAGCGGGTCGGCGCGCGGCTCGGTGGCCTCCTGCTCGGCGGCACGCCCTTCGCCGCCTTCCTGCTCGCGTGGAACGAGCGCCTGTACGGCGGCCCCTTCCGGCTGGGGTACATCGCCGCGTTCGGCCCCGCGCATCGGCTGGGCTTTCACGCCGACCCCTGGGGGAACGTCTACGGCGCACGCGAGGCTCTCGCGTACACGGGCGCGGACCTGATGCAACTCGGCGTCCGACTCTTCGAGTCGCCCCTTCCGGCGACGGGTCTGATCGGGTTGGCTCTCCTGGTGCTGCCCAAGCTACCCCGGGCGACGGGGGTCCTGTTCGCCTGGGCGTGTGCGGGGGTGGCGGCCAACGCCGTGTACTGGCATCACGGCATCCACTTCGGGCCACGCCTGCTTTTCGAAACCGCACCGGCGTGGATCGCGCTCTGGGCCATCGCGGCGGGGAGGCTCACGACGGTGGGGTCGCCCCTGCCCCCACGTCTCCGTCGCACCCTCGGATGGGCCGCGGCGCTTTCGCTCGTGGGGGGAATCGTGCTCCTCCCCGGGATCGTCGCCGCGTACGGCGGGGGCGCCGATGCGCGGCTGCCCACTCCGCCGGACCCACCGGCCCTCCTCTTCGTGCACGGAAGCTGGGACTCGCGACTCAGCGCGCGTCTGGCATCGATGGGCATGCGCAGGGACTCGATCGAGACCGCACTCCGCCGCAACGACGTTTGCGCGGTCGAGCGCTATACGGCCTGGAGGAAGCAGTCGCGCGGCGACGCACCCACTCTCGACTTCGAGGCACTGCCGGGGACGCCAACACACCTCCAGGCCCGCACTCTTTCGCCGGGGAATCGGGTGCTTGTGGACCCCCGGGCAACACCGTTGGCCGTATGCGTACGGCAGGGCGAATCCGACCGGGAAGGCACCGTCGAGTTGGAGCCGCTCCTCTGGCAGGCTCCGCCCCTGGCGGGCGCATCCGTGGTGGTGGCGCGCGATCTCGGACCGGAGGAGAACCGGGCGGTGCGCGCGGCGTATCCGAAATACCGGAGTTGGGCGCTGGTCGACGGGGGTCCGGGTGGACCACGGATCGCAGACTACGAGACGACGATGTCGACGCTGTGGGGGGCTGGCGGCAGCGTGCCCTCAGAGCCCGGTCGGTAGCTCGAGCAACTGGCCCGCGTAGATCCGGTTATCCGAGATGTCGTTGAGCGCCTTCACCTGGTCCACCGTCAGGCCGTGCGAGCGCGCGATGGTCCACAGCGAGTCTC
>JBBSOM010000176.1:0-6056 GCA_038259715.1 Longimicrobiales bacterium | reverse complement strand
GCCGTTCGAGTTCGGGCTATTGCCGCTCGTGCTCGGGTAGTAGCCGCGCAGAGTGATGCGCGCGCCGCCCCACGGGGTGCGGGACTGCATGAAGACGCCGGGAAGCGTGTTGATCGCCTTGTCGAGGCTGATCTCGTCCGTACGGTGGAGGTCGTGCTCGCTGAGCACGCCCACCGAGGGCGTGGCCCTGGCCGACACGACCTGGACGCCGGGCAGGCGCACGGGCTCGGGACTCAGACGGATGTACAACAGCGCGTCGGCGTCCGACACGGGCACGGTCTTCGACGCATAGCCGATGCTCGACACGGTAAGGCTGCTCACGCCACCGCGAGCGCTGATCGCGAACGCGCCCGACTCATTGGTCACGACCCCGGTGTTGCTGCCGGTCACGACCACGGCGGCGCCCACGAGCGGCGCGCCCGTCTGCTGGTCCACCACGGTCCCGTGAACCGAGGTCTGGGCCCGCGCCGCCGCGGGCGGCGCGACGAGCAGGACGGTCCACACCAAGAGGGAATAGCGGTATCGCTTCAACATGGGTCCCCACCGGTCGCTGGTTCATTAACTGTTCATGAATACGATACGTTACCGGGAGATACCCGACTCGACAAGCATCTGGTTCGGGGGCTATCCGCCGAGGGCGGGTTCGCTCCCGGCGGCGGCCCCGACCGGGAGGGTCGCGCGGAACTCCGTGTGGCCGGGCCTGGATTCGATGAGGTCCAGACGTCCGCCGTGCAGTTCCGCGATGCGACGGCAGATCGAGAGTCCGAGGCCCGCCCCACTCGTGAGGGTCCCGCCCTCGCGGGAGCGGGCCACGTCCACCCGGAAGAAGCGCTCGAAGATGCGCTCGCGCGCCTCGGCTGGAATACCGGGCCCCGCGTCGATGATCGACAGATCGCACATGCATCCGCGAACCCGCATCGATACGTCGATGGCCGTCCCCGCCGGCGAGTGCTTGATGGCGTTGTCGAGCAGGTTGAGGATCAGCCGGCCCAATAGATCCGCGTCCGCGAACATCGGCGCCTCGACCCCTCGCTGAAGCGCGACACGCACGTTTCGGGCATCAGCGATCGGCTTGACGGTGCGCACGGTGTCGCGCACGAGGTCTTCCAGGTAGAGCGGCTCACGGTTCGTGACGAGGTGTCCGGCGTCGGCGCGCGCGATCAGGAAGATGTCGTCGACGATCCGGGTCAGGCGACGCGAGGCGTCCTGGACGATCCGCATCGACGCGCGGTACTCCCCGACGGTCCGCTCCGGACGGGCGAGCGTGACGTCGGCTTCGGCGCGCACGATCGCGGTGGGTGTCCGCAACTCGTGCGAGGCGTCGGCCATGAAGCGACGCTGCTGGAGGAACGAGCTCTCGAGCCGGTTGAGCAGATCGTTCAGCACCCGGGCCAACTCGCCCAGTTCATCGTCGCTCCCCGAGGGAAGGCGCTCGTGGAGCGTGCTTGTGCCGATCTCGGCGGCCCGGGCCGCCATCTCGGAGACGGGCCGGAAGCTCCGCCGGACCAGGAAGTAGCCGCCGGTCGCCGCAGACAGGATGATCAGCGGGATCACGACGAGGAAAAGGCGCCGGATCCGTCCCAACGTCGCTTCCACCTCGGTCAAGGAATGAACCCCTATCAGCCGAAAGGGCTCGCCGTCCGTCGTGAGCGGTCGCTGCAACACGCGATACGTCCGCCCGTCTTGGTGCAGGGTCGACGTCGCCTGACCCCCCGGCGCGGGGGCGGTCAGTCCGGGAACCCATGTGGCCGGATCGGGCGGAGCGTTCCCGTCCTCGGGCGCCGAGCCGCCAACCGGCAAACTCGTTCCGACCACGTTGCCGGCGGCATCGAGGATGACGATATCGATCTCGCGGAAGCGTACTTCACCGAGCGTTCTGCGGATGACGTCCGCCGCCACCGGATTCGCACGGCGCTCGGCCGCCAACTCGCGCCCGAACACGGTGAGCGCATCGTCGAGGAACGCGTCGGTCCGTCCGTGGAGGGTGGTCGCAAAAATCACATATGACGTGATCGCGAACGCGATCAGCGGTAGCGTCAGCAGCACGGTGTACCACAGGGTCAGGCGCGTCCGAACCGACGTCGGCAGCACCCTCATGGGTCAGTCCGACCCACCCGTGCCGCCACTCGCGTCATCGGGTGCTTCGAGCACGTAGCCGATCCCCCGGTGCGTCGTGAAGAGCGCGACCGCCTCGCCGTCGTCCAGCTTCCTGCGCAGACGGCTCGCGTAGACGTCGATCACGTTCGAATGGGCCTGGCTGTCGTCCCAGACGTGCTCGTTCAGATCCGCCCGGGTCACGACCCGTCCGGCGTTACGAGCCAGATAGACCAGGAAGGCGAACTCCTTCACGGTCAACTCGAGGGCCCGCCCCCCTCGGCTGACCTTGCGCGCCTGGATGTCGATGAACAGATCACCGACGTGGATCTCGGTGTCGAAATCCTCGTGGTGCCTACGCGTGAGCGCCCGGACCCGAGCCAGCAACTCTCCGAAATCGAACGGCTTCGGGAGGTAGTCGTCCGCCCCGGCGTCCAGCCCGCGGATCCGGTGGTCCACCGCGTCGAGCGCGGTCAACATGAGGATCGGCACCCAGTTCTCCTTCGCACGCAGTGCCCGGCAGACGTCGATGCCATCTCGTCCGGGAAGGAGGATGTCGAGGACGATGCAGTGATACGCACCCCTCGAGGCCATCTCCCAGGCCTCTACGCCGTTGACGGCCTCTTCCACCTCGAACCCGGCTTCGCGGAACCCGCGGGCCACGGAGGAACGGAGTAGCCGGTCGTCTTCCACGAGCAGAATGCGCATCGGCGAAAACTACGTCTCGAGCCGGGGCAGGCGGTTCCGGAAAGCCTCCCCATACAGGTGCCAGATCGTGACGAAGAGGGCGGCCACGATCGGCCCGACGATGAAGCCCACCGGACCGAAAAGGGTGAGTCCACCCAGGGTGCTCAACAAGATCATGAGGTCGGACATCTTCGCGTCCCGACCCACCAGCCGCGGCCGCAGAAAATTGTCGATGGTGCTCACCACCACGGCGCTCCAGATCAGAAGCCCGAAGCCGGCGACGGCGTGGCCGGTCACCAGCAGGTAGATCACCATCGGGACCCAGACCAGCGCCGCGCCGATGGCTGGAATGAGCGACACCACCACGGTGACCGTACCCCAGAACGCCGCGCCGCGGATGCCGCACACCCAGAACGCCAGGCCTGCCAGCGCGCCCTGGATGATGCCGATCAGAAGCGAGCCCTTGATGGTTGCGCGGCTGACCGACACGAACTTCTCGAGAAGACGTTCCTCGTCTTGGGGAGACAGCGGCACATAGACGAGGATGCGGTCGAGGATGCTACGCCCATCGATCAGAAAGAAGAACATCGCGTAGAGAAGGACGAACAACTGCAGGAAGAAGCCGAGTGTACCGCGCGTCAGATCGGCCAGGTTCTTGACCAGGAACGTGCCGGTCGCAGAGGCCACTTGCCCCGCCTTTCCCACGATCTGCTCGCCCGAAGGAAGCATTCTCCGGAGGGCCGGAAGCCGATCGAGGATGGGAATGTTCCGGATTCGTTGGTCCAGATCGTCCACCTGGCCGATCTGCTTCTCGATCCAGGGACCCGCCGCCTGGCTGACCTCCACGGCCTGGTTGGCGACCAACCCCAGCAGGCCCAGAAGGGGGAGACCGACCACCACCAGAATGATCACCAGCGTACTCACGGAGGCCAGGGCCCTCCGATCCTTCATGCGGCGCAGCAGGGCCGTGTAGATGGAATGAGCCATCGCCGAGAAGATCGCCGCGAGGAGGAGCGACAGGAGGAACTGCCGAATCATGACCAGGAACAGGATCGTGATCCCGACCGCCAACACGACCAGGAAGGACTTCCGGAACGGCTGGTCCCCGGAGCCGTCCTCGTCGGCTTGGTTCTTGTCCGTCATGGGCCTCATCCGGGCAGCGCGAAGGCCACGTACGTGCCCCCGCTCGGTGCACCGTTCTTACCGCCCCCGCATGCGATCACGATGTACTGCTTGCCGTCCACCATGTAGGTGGACGGTGTGGCGTTGCCCGCCGCCGGCAGGCCGGCCTCCCAGAGTTGTTCGCCGGTCAGCTTGTCGAAGGCACGGATCCGATCGTCGTAGGTGGTGGCGGCGATGATGAGCAACCCGTTCTTCGTGACGACCGCGCCTCCATAGTTGTCGGTTCCTGTCCCGGTGACGCCCTCGGCGGCCAGCGCGGGATACTCGCCGAACGGGATCTTCCACCGGTACTCACCGGTGTCGAGGTCGATCGCGTTCAACGTGCCCCAGGGTGGCGCAATCCCGGGATACCCGTCGGAGTCGAGAAAGATGTCGAAGAACGCCGTGCGATAGGGAAGATCGAATATCGTCCTGCCCGCCTTGGCCGCGGACGCATCCTTCCCGGTCTCAAGATAGTCCACGAGGTCGCGGATGGTGGGGCCACCCATGGCGGCGGCGAAGGCGGGCATGCGTCCCGTCCCCTCCCGGATCGTCCGCACGACCGCGTCCCGACCTCTCCGCGCAACCACGTCCTCCAGCGACGGGCCGAGCGCGGTGCCCTTCCTCGTGGCGCCGTGGCACCCCGAACAGGTGGCCGCGTAGAGCGATTCGTCACTCTGCGGAACCAACTTGAGCAGCCACGCCATCTCGTTCGAATTCACATAGAGCAGTCCGGTTTCGGGATCGAAGGCCGGCCCACCCCACTCCCCACCCCCGTCCACACCCGGGAAGATGATGGTCCCGCTCGTGTCCGGCGCGGAGAAGGGGTCGTCGGTGTGGTACGCATTGAACGTGGCGAGCGCCGAGGCGTGGGCTTCAGGCGAGCGCTGGGTCAGGTCGTCTTCCGTGAGGCGTTGCCTTGCGAAGGGTTTGGGAAGGACCGGAAAAGGCTGACGCGCGGCCGTCCGATCTCCCCCGAGCCCCCCGGCGGGCACCTCGCGTTCCTCGACCGGGAAGAGCGGCGCGCCCGACTCGCGGTCGAGCACCCAGACGTGGCCCGTCTTGGTGATCTGGGCGACCGCGTCGACGGGGCGGCCATTGCGGTGGACGGTCACGAGCACGGGCGCGGCGGGGAAGTCCCGGTCCCACAGGTCGTGGCGGACGCCCTGGAAGTGCCAGATCCGCTTCCCGGTACGCGCGTCCAGCGCGAGGATCGTGTTCGCGAACAGGTCATCGCCGACGCGGTTGGCTCCGTAGAAGTCGTAGGACGCCGAGCCGGTCGCCGCGAAGACCATCCCTCGCTCCGCGTCCAGCGTGACACCACTCCAGGCGTTCGCACCGCCCGCCACCTTCCATGCGTCCGGCGGCCAGCTGTCGTACCCGAATTCCCCGGGGTGCGGGATCGTGTGGAAGCTCCAGCGCAGGGCGCCCGTCTGCACGTCGTACGCGCGGATGTCGCCCGGCGCGCTCGGCAGCGATTCGGGAACGGAGCTGCCAATGATGAAAAGGTCCTCGAAGACGACGCCGGGCGAGCTTGCGCTGACCGAGAGGCCTTCCACCGGACGGCCCAGGCCCTCACGAAGGTCCACCCAACCGCCCGTACCGAACGTCGGAATGGGCTCGCCCGTCGCGCGGTCCAGCGCGTAGAGCCGATTCCGGTAGTTGAACAGGACCCTGTCGCCGGTCACCACCACGCCCCGGTGCCGAATGCGCGAAGAAGCCGACTTGCCCTCAGCGGGGTCGAAGCGCCACACCTGCTCACCCGTGGCGGCGTTCAGCGCGAAGACCTCGAGCTTGGGCGTCGTGGCGTAGAGGATCCCGTCCACGACGATCGGGTTGGCTTGCATCTCCGAGCCGTCGAACGCGTCCCCCGTGTCGAACGTCCACGCGACCTGAAGCCGGGCCACGTTGGCCGGCGAGATCTGATCGAGCGTCGTGTAGTGCGTGTGCGAGTCACTCCCGCCGTACACCGGCCAGTCGGCCGAGGCCTTACCGCCGTCGGACGGCGCGCAGGCAGAGAGCGCCGCCAACGTCACACAGGTTATCCAGACGGTCGAGGCGTGGCGCACGAGAGGGGGGCGTAGGGGCATGAACGCTTCCGGTGATGGCCGGGG
>JBBSOM010000175.1:0-6067 GCA_038259715.1 Longimicrobiales bacterium | reverse complement strand
ATGAGCCGGGCGAGTTCTCCGACCTCCTCGGTCAGGCGCGCGAGGTTCGAGAGCGGCGGCCAGTAGCCCTCCTCGAACTGGCCGATCCAGGCGTCGACCAGGCGCTGGGCTTCCCTCAGGTCCATGGGCGCGCCCCGCGACACCCGTCATCTTCCCGCCTGGGGGTCCATGCGGCGTCCCCACGAGACATCCTTGCGTCCCCGTCCCTCAAGGCGTCAACACCACCTTCCCGAAGACCTTCTTGGACTCCAGCATCTCATGCGCTCGTCTGGCCTCAGCCAGCGGCATCACCTCGTGCACGATGGGGTGCAGGCGCCCCTCGAACACCAGCTTCATGACCTGACGGAACTCGGTCGGCGTACCCATGGTGCTTCCGAGGATCGAGATCTGCTTCCAGAAGACCACACGAAGCTCCGTGTTCCCGCGCGTGCCCGTCGTCGCTCCGTACGTGACCAGGCGCCCACAGGGGGCCAACGCCTTGAGGCACTGCTGCCACACCGCCTCACCCACGGAATCGAACACCACGTGGACACCTTTCTTGCGCGTGTCGGCCCAGACCTCCCGTGAGAAGTCCTGCACCCGCTTGCGGTCGTAGACCACGTCGGCACCGAGTTCATGGACGCGTTCGACGTTGTCCTTCCCGCTGGTGACCGCATAGACGGTCGCGCCGGCCATCTTCGCGATCTGGATCGCGGCGGTCGCCACGCCGCCCGACGCACCGGTGATGAGCACCCGCTCACCGGCCTGGAGGCCGGCGCGATGGATGAGTCCGCGCCATGCCGTGGTGAACGCCATTCCCGCTGCTGCCGCGTCCTCCGACGAGAAGCCTTCAGGAACCGCCAGGAGGTTCGCGGCGGGTACCACCACGTACTCCGCAAAGCCACCCTGTGTGTGCTCACCGATCAACCGGAGCGGCCGTCGCGCAAGGCCCGGGCCCCGGTCCTGTCCGTCGTACCAATCGTAGTCGAGAGAGGGGTCCACCACGACGCGCACTCCGACCGGGACTCCGCTCACCCCGGCTCCGGACGCGTCCACGGTACCCACGATGTCAGAGCCCCCGATGTGCGGCATCGGAGTCTCGATGGGCAGGCCTCTGCGGACCCAGAGGTCCAGGTGGTTCATCGCGGACGCCTCGACCTTCAGGCGGACCTCACCGGGCCCGGGCTCCGGTACCGGCACCTCCTGAATGCTCACCACGTCGGGACCTCCGAAGTCGGAGAAGATCGCGGCGCGCATCGTCTTCGGCATGCGGTTCACTCCACAGGGGACAAATGCCCTGTAGGTTATCCCAAGCGGCCCCTCGCGGACAACCGATCCACCCTCCGGCGTGCGCCGGATCCGGGTGGTCTGCTATCTTCGTTCGGGCCTCCCCGGTCGGGGGGTCCATCCAACGTCCCATCGCGAGAACGATGACCGAAGAGAACGGGATCGGCCAAGACGAACCCCCACAGGACGGCACGCTCGGGGGCTATTTCCGGGTCCACAATCGGCCGCCGGGCTTCGAGGGGTCCGATGGGCATCCGTACACCGTTTCGGTCGAAGTCGAGCATACGGCCAACCTCGCTACGCCCCACCTCGGGTACCTGGTCTTTCCTCGTTGGGCCCAGACCGGCGTGGGCATCGTCGGCCACGCCGAGAGCCCGACGATCGTCGAGTGCCGGACCCGTCAGGAAGTGGAGGAGCACCTTGGAAGGCTGACGCTGTTGGACGTCCAGGAGATCCTGGAGACCGCGCTGCGCGGTCGGGACGAACCTCGAGAGTAGGCCACCAGACGATCATGCTTCGAGAAGGCCTGATTTTCCTCAGTCGCTCCAACACCGCCAAGGCGGTGGTCACCCGCACCCCGCTCCGGGGGCTGAGCCGCCGCTTCGTGCCGGGAGAGCGGGTCGACGACCTGGTGCGCGCCATCGAGGAGGCGAACGCCGCGGGCCTCACCGCCACGGGGGACTTTCTCGGCGAGTCCGTCCACGACGAAGCCAGTGCCCGGCTCGCGGGTGATGTCTACCTCGACATCCTGGATCGCATCGAGCAGAACGCTCTGAACGCCAACGTTTCGCTGAAATTCACGGCGCTCGGACAGGACATCTCCGACGCCTTCCTCGCGGAGAACCTCGGCCGCATCCTGGACCGGGCACAGGAGTTGGACAGCTTCATCCGCTTCGACATGGAGTCGTCCGAGTATACGCAGCGGACGCTGGACGCCTTCGAGAGACTTTGGGCGGAGGGGCGGCGCAATATCGGCGTGGTCCTCCAGTCGTACCTGAAGCGGAGCGCGGGGGATGTGGCGCGCATGAACGGACTGGGCGCCCGGGTCCGCTTGTGCAAAGGGGCCTACAACGAACCGGCCACGGTTGCGTTCAAGGACAAGGCCGATGTCGACAGCAGCTTCGTCGACTTGATGAAGATGCTTCTTTCCGACGGCAACTATCCCGGCATCGCCACCCACGACCCGGCCATGATCGACGCCACGGTGGAATATCATCAGAAGCAGTCGATTCCGAAGAACGCCTTCGAGATGCAGATGCTCTACGGAGTACGCCGCGACCTCCAGGCCCAGCTCGTCGCCGACGGACTCAACGTCCGCGTGTACATCCCCTTCGGGACGCACTGGTATCCGTACCTCATGCGCAGGCTGGCGGAGCGGCCGGCGAACGTCCTGTTCATGGCGGGCAGTGTGGTGAAGGAGTCGCCGCTCGGCTTCCTGTGGCCCGGACACAAGGGCGGCGGGAGGCGTTGACCGTGCCGTCGGGAAGCCTGGCCTCGCTCCCGGCGCGAGAGCCCTTCCTGCGCATCACCGAGATCTTCCACTCGATACAGGGAGAATCGACCTGGGCGGGCTTGCCGTGCACCTTCGTGCGCCTGACCGGATGCCCGCTCCGCTGCTCCTGGTGCGACACGGCCTATGCGTTCCACGGCGGCGAACGCATGACGCTTTCCGGGATCCTCGAAAAGGTCCGCGAGATGGGCACGGATCTGGTGGAGGTCACGGGGGGTGAACCGTTGGCGCATCCCCATGCGTTCCCGCTGGTCGCGATGCTCATCGACGCGGGCCACACCGTGCTCGTCGAGACGTCCGGCGCATTCGACGTGGCCCCGCTGGACCCACGGGCGCACAAGATCATGGATCTCAAGTGCCCGGGCTCCGGCGAGGCCCATCGGAACATGTGGAGCAATCTCCAGCACCTTGGTTCGAAGGACGAAGTGAAGTTCGTGGTCAAGGACCGGACCGACTACGAATGGATGCGGAGCACCGTCCGCGAACGCGGCCTGGACGCGCGTGTGGCGGCGCGTTCACTGCGCGCGCTGCTCGTCTCTCCCGTGTGGGGTCACGTCGATCTGGAGGCGTTGGCGGGATGGATTCTCGAAGACGATCTTCCGGTCCGCTTCCAGGTACAACTCCACAAGCTCATCTGGGGGCCTGAACGCACCGGAGTGTGAACATCGACAGTGGAATGACCGACTTTTCTCTCGAAACCGATCCCCGCCTCCGCGTTCTCGGTGAGGCGCTCGCCTCGCACACCACCGACTTCACCGACTCACCGCCACCCGAGGCCGGCCTTCTCCAGGCCGCCGTCACGCTCGCCATCCGCGCGAGTCCCGAGCTCGAGTTGCTGGTGATCAAACGCGCGCGTTCGGAGCGGGATCCGTGGTCCGGCCACATGGCCCTGCCCGGAGGCCGACGCGACCCTGCGGACAGGGTCATCCGGGCCACCGCGGTACGCGAGACCCACGAGGAGACCGGGATCGACCTCGAGGCCGACGGTGTGCCGCTGGGACACCTGGGCATCGTGGCCCCGAGCAGCGTGACTCTACCCAAGCTCACGATCGCTCCCTTCGTGTACGGCGTGGGCGCCGGCGTCCAGGCGTACGTGGCCAGCACCGAGATCGAGGCGGTGCATTGGGTCACACTCGAGGAGTTGCGTGCGCCGGCTGCGCGCCAGAGCGTTGAAATGGCCCTGCCCGGAGGCCGGCGCATCTTCCCCTGCTACAACGTCGTCGGGGAGGTCGTCTGGGGGCTCACGTACCGCATCATCCACGAGTTCCTGGCGGCCTACCCGGACTCCGGACCGGACGGGCCGGAGGCACAGGACTTGCGGCCCGGGCGACGCTGACCGGGCTCCAGATCAGTCCTGTTCCTTGTCGCTACGCTATTCGTGGGACATATTACTCAATGCACTGAGTAAAATTACTCACCATCCCGCGCAAACTATGTTCATCCGCACTCAGGCCAACGTCCTTGCGGGTCGCCTTTCCGAGCCTCGCCGCTTCATCCAGGTGGTGGCAGGTCCGCGACAGGTGGGGAAGACCACGCTGGTTCGCCAGGTGTTGGCCGGGGTGGACTGGCCGGTTCGCTTCGCCAGTGCCGACGAGCCCACCCTGCGCGGTCCGGCGTGGGTCGCACAGCAGTGGGAAGCGGCGCGACTCGAAGCCGCAGAGCACGACGGTATCCTGGTTCTGGACGAGGTGCAGAAAGCATCCAACTGGGCCGAATCCGTGAAGCGGCTCTGGGACGAAGACACGCGCTCCGGACGGAGACTCCGTGTCGTGCTCCTCGGCTCCGCCCCCTGGCTGATCCAGCAGGGCCTGACGGAGAGTCTCGCCGGCCGGTTCGAGGTCGTGCACCTGACACACTGGTCATTTGCAGAGATGCGCGAGGCCTTCGGGTGGAGCGTCGAGCAGTTCGTCTTCCATGGGGGCTACCCTGGCGCGGCGCCCCTCATTGCCGATCACGATCGTTGGGCCCGCTACCTCCGCGACTCCCTGATCGAAACCACCCTGTCGCGGGACGTGCTGCTTCTCACTCGCGTGGACAAGCCGGCCCTGCTCCGGCGCCTCTTCGAGTTGAGTTGCCGGTATTCAGGTCAGATCCTCTCCTACAACAAAATGCTAGGCCAGCTTCAGGACGCCGGAAATACGACCACCCTGGCGCACTACCTGGACCTTCTGGAGCGCGCGGGGTTGGTGAGGGGACTTCCCAAGTACGCCGGCCAGATGGTCCGGCGGCGGGGATCGAGCCCCAAGCTGCAGGTCCTCAACAACGGGCTGGTGTCGGCACAGGCGGGCTATACCTTCGACGAGGCGCGGGCGGACCGCCCGTACTGGGGCCGACTCGTGGAGTCCGCCGTGGGGGCCCACCTGTCCAACGCCGCCATGGCGGACGAGTGTGAGGTCCACTACTGGCGCGAGCGGGGCAAGGAGGTCGACTTCGTAGTCACGTCGCGCCGCCGCCTGACCGCAATCGAGGTGAAGAGCGGCGCCGCGCGCATGGAACAGCCCGGCATGGACGCGTTCCGGCACGCCTTCCCCGACGTCCGGATGATGCTCGTCGGTGGCGACGGCGTGGCCGTGGAAGAGTTCCTGGCCACGCCCGTGGAGCGCTGGCTCCAGACGTAGTGCCGTCGATCCGCGGCGACCGGCCACGGAAACAACGTCAGCTACCCGACGCGTCCACCCAGTCCGCGATGAAGAGGTTCGTGTCGCTCGTGCCGCCATTGTTGCGGTTCGAGGCGAACACCAGATGCTTGCCGTCCGGACTGAAGACCGGGAAGCCGTCGAAGCCGTCCGCGACCGTGATCCGTTCCAGGCCCGTACCGTCCAGGTTGACCATGAACAGGTCGAACTCCCGACCTTTCGGATCCAGGTAGTTCGAACTGAAGATGATCTTCTGGCCCGACGGGTACCAGTACGGCGCGAAGCTCGCGCCGTTCAGACTCGTGATGGGATGCTGGTCGGTGCCGTCGGCGTTCATGACCATGATCTCGAGTTCACCGGGCCGGATGAGGTCCTCCTTCAGCAGGCTCTGGTAGTCGTCGCGCTCCTTGCCGGCCTCGGGGTAGTGCGCCCGCCACACGATTTTCGATCCATCGGGCGAATAGAACGCCCCGCCGTCGTAGCCGATCTTGTTGGTCAGTTGGCGAACGTCCGAGCCATCGGGCAGCATGCTGTACAAATCCAGATCGCCGTCGCGCATGCTCGTGAAGATGATCCGGTCCCCGGTCGGCGAGAAGGTGGCCTCCGCGTCGTATCCGTCCGTGTCGGTCAGCTTGTGCAGGTTCGAGACGTTCGT
>JBBSOM010000174.1:0-6112 GCA_038259715.1 Longimicrobiales bacterium | reverse complement strand
TATGTATTACGTGAGGTAACAGATGATAAGTACTTTACAAATAGTAAGTTGGCTAGCATGTCACATACGGACCAGGCACGGCTGATCGCGACGATCTACGCCCCCGGGAGCGGGAGCACGCGATGAGGTGGCTGCTGATTCCCGTTATTTTGACCGTCTCGGGGTGCGCGCTCGTAGGGTACCCGGCAGGCACCCCCAGCGCCGCCGGCGCGCCCGCGCCGGCCTCTTCCGGGCCGCGCCGGCTCACGAAGGCGGAACTCGACGCCATTCCGGACGCCGTGCCGACCCGGGAGCCGCGAGGCAAGTACGGGAATCCGGCGGAGTACAAGGTGGACGGGCACACGTACCACGTCATGGACAGCGCCGACGGCTACGAGAAGGACGGCATCGCTTCGTGGTACGGGCCCGACTTCCAGGGCAAGCGCACCAGTTCCGGCGAAGCCTACGACATGTATCTCATGACTGCGGCGCACCGCACGCTGCCGATTCCGTCCTACATCGAGGTCACCAACCTCGCCAACGGCCGCACCGTGGTCGTGCGGGTCAACGACCGTGGCCCGTTCCACTCCGATCGCATCGTGGACCTGTCCTTCGTAGCTGCGCGAAAGCTGGGGATCGTGGGGCCGGGCACCGGGCGCGTCCGGATCCGGGCTCTGGCGCCAGCGGGGTAGAGACGTCGGAAGTGAGCTTACTGGCTGCGGCCGTTTTTCACGAACTTAACATAATATATATTATACGAAGTCGCTTCAGGAGACATGCGAGACCAGGGCCTGTTCCCATCCCGACGTTCCGGCGCGGAAACCGCAAGGATGTCCGAGCAACTCAGCCGATCAGTGCCTGGTCGTCCAGTTCGAGGCCCTCCCACGATGCAACATGCCGCCATGCGCCGTATCGTAAGGGCTCAGGCCACACGGGATGCGCGCGCGAGCGGGCCGTCGCAGGAAACCACGCGAGTTCTCGGCCACGTCCGTCGGGAGTCGCGCCGGAACGGCACACGATCCCGCGCGGTCCGGCATTCCGCATCGACGCTCCGACCGACTGACACACAGTGCGCGGCACGAAACGGCCCTCCGCGTCCATGGGATATGTCTCGGGCAACCCGAGTTCCCTCAGATCCTCGTCTGTGAGGGCCCTCGTGCACGTCTGGCCCTTGGGCAGCGTCGCCGCGGCCAGCACGTAGGCGTCATCGCCGAGGTCTTCCGGTTGGACGGGCGAGCCTCGAAGCATCGCCTCGATCTGAAGCTGGGCCGTCTCGACGTCCGCGTTGAGGTACAGTGTTCTGTAGGATCCCGCAGGAGTCCAGCGACCGCCTGTGCGAGCCGCGTGTTGGTCGTCCATCGGGTCGTCCCAATCCGGATCCGCGACGCGCAGCCAGATGCGTCCGTTCGGGAGCGCCCTGGTGCGCGCCTTCACGGCTGCAAGCGCCGAAGATCGAACATCCGCTGCACCGCGTCCCGCACCTCCTCGTGGCGTCCCCCACAGGCCATCTCGTAGAGAGACAGTCCCTGGAGCACTTCGGCCTGACGTCTCACGACGGCCGGAATCCGCTCGCGCTTCACGCGTCTGGCCAGAACGTCGGTGGCGGTGGCAAGGTCTGCCACCGCTGTTTCGCGATCTCCCGGAACTCCGTTGTCCGACCACTTTGCGAACGCCTGGCGAGAGACGCCGAACGCGCGGGCGGCTTCGGCGCCCGAAAGCCCCCACAGCGTGACGAACCGTTCCAGAGGGCTCGTGCGTACGCGACGGTCGAGCGCGTTCGTCAACTCACGGAGCCACGCCTCGTCCGGCGCGCCACGGATGAGCACCTCGGCAAAGGCCTTTGCTTTGGGTAGGACCATAGTGTCGCCTCCCTTCAGGGGACTACGCGCAACCTAAAGTCAACCGCAACCTGATGTCAACCTTCGGCGCTACCGTCCCTGGGGCCGTCGCGTCCGTCGCCGGCGGCGTCCTAGGACCTGACGCGCAACGACTGCGACGACTTGCTGCGGACCCGTCTACGACGCGTGCGCGACCTCCGCCAGCCGCATCTCGTACAAGCCGCGATCGGGTGCCGTCGCGTCCATCTTGTCCAGAATCCGCTGGTAGAGCTCCGCGGCACCCTTGTCGTCGCCCTGCTGGGCCCGGATGCGGGCGGCGGACGACAACGCGTCACGCACCTGGAAGTCCAGCCTCGAGCGGTCGGCGACCTTGAGATACTCGGCTTCGGCGTCCTTCCAGCGCTTGGCCTGCTCGTACGCGGCCCCCAGAAGGGCGCCGGCCTGCAGCTCCAGCGGCTCACGCGGCTGGGAGGCCATCGGCTCCAGTACGGCGATCGCCTGCTCGACGTCGCCCGTCTGAAGGTACAGTTCACCGAGCAACATGCGGGCCTCACCCGCGTACGGCGTCCCCCCGAATCGATCGACGAACACCGCGAGCTGATCCTTGGCGCCCTGGACGTCCTGAAGCGCCACGGTCTGGTGGATCTGCTCGAGCTGGTTGGCCGCCTGGTCGACGAGCGACCCGCGGTAGTTCCGGTAGTAGATGCCTGCGGCCAGCGCGAGCACGAGCACCACCCCGACGACCGTCAGGATCTGCTGATGAGCCTTCGCGAAGTTACCGGCCTCGAGGATCTTGGCGACGAAGATGTCCTCTTCGTGCTCGGAGGCCTTGCGCTGTCCTGGGTGCCGCTGCGTCATGGACGATACCAGCCGGGTGTGGAAATGAAGGGTCCGAGGGTCCATAAAAAGCCCCAAAAGCTAGGCGGGACATGGATTTCGGTCAACGACCATGGCCGGAAGTCGTTGGGCCACGCGAAACAAGGATCCGCTCCCGGACGCGACCCCCCGGCACGCTCGACCTGCCGTCAGGCTTCGGAAGTGTGCCGTGAACGCATCGAGGGGTGCGCCGCCAGAAGGACCGCGCCGACGATGACAGGCATCGTGTACAGCGCTGCCGAACGCGGACCGACGACGTCGGCGAGCGCACCCGTCGCCAACACCCCTGCGGATCCCGCCGCCCAGGCCAGGCCCATCACGATGCCGGAGCCCACCGCGGCGCTTCGGGGCAGGATTTCCTGAGCGATCACGACCACGGGCGGAAGCACCGCCATCCCCAGGAAGCCCGCGATGACCCCGGCGGCAATCTGTGCCGCGCTCCCGGGCGCCAGAGCGACAGCGGCGACGTATGCCGGAAACGCGAGGCCGCACAACGCAACCAGGAGCGGCCGCCGGTCCATGCGGTCGGCAAGCCAGCCGCCGGCCAGCGTCCCTCCGGCCTGCCCGAGCAAGAAGGTCGTGAGCAGCCATGCGCCGAGAGCCTCCGAGCCCCCCTCCTGGGCCACGATGATCGGCTCGAGCGTAATGAAGGAGCGCTGAGCCCAGGCCATGAGCGCGCTGACCCCGAACACCAGCCCGAGCGGACCGGTCAGGAGTCGCAGGACCTCGGCGGGCCCGGGCGGTAGGTAGACGGCTCGCTCACTCCGGCCGCTCGGGAGGTTGGCCCAGAAAAAGGGCGTGAGGACGACCACCGGGATCATGGCCACCCAGAGGCCCCGGAGACCGAGCCACTGCACGAGTCCGACCGCGATCAGGGGGCCGGCGGCGTACCCGAGGCTCCCGCCGAACGAGAAGACGGAGTAGCGCATACCGGTCCCCTTCCCTTCGCCGACGCGCACGGCATACGACGCCCCGGGTGGGTGGAAGGCGGCGCTGCCCAGACCTCCGAGCGTCAGGATGATCACGAGCGTCCAGAACGAGGGCGCCCATCCAAGCAGCGAGGCGAAAACACCGGACACGAGAGGGCCTGCCACCAGAAAGGCCCGCCTCCCGTACCGGTCGGCCAGGTACCCCATGAGGGGCTGCAAGAGGGACGAGGCCAGCGAATACGTCATCGCCACCGTGGCGGCCATCGCGATCGACAGTCCGAGCCGGTCCATGAGTCGCGGCAGCAACGGCGGCACGAACGCCGTATAGCTGTCGTTCAGGGCGTGCGCGATCGACACGACGACCGCGATGCGCAGGGCGCTCGGCGCTCCGCTCGCGGGTCGGGAATGGGTGGAAGTGGCGGTGGACAAAGGCAAGCGACGTCGAACAGGTGGGAAACCGAAAGAGCGAACCATAACCCGCCTGCCCTTCCCCCCACCACCGCCCCTGGCGCGGAAGCCTCGGCAGGCCCAACCTGAGTGCCTTCCCGGACTACAAAACCGCTACGGAGCCGTCATGAACGGGCCACTTCGCCGATCCGTCGCCGCAGCCCTCGTCACCCTCGCCTCCGGATGCCAGCCTACTCCTCAGCCCAAGCAGGCCGACGGTAACGCGCCGGTGTTCCCCGCTCAGAACCGCCCGGACGTGCGCGGCACGCGCGGAGGAGTCTCCTCGGACCACCCCCTGGCGACCCAGGAAGGCCTGAGGGTGCTCGCGTCCGGGGGCAACGCCGTCGACGCGGCCATCGCCATGGCGGGGGTGCTGGCGGTGACGCGACCCCATATGAACGGCGTGGGCGGGGATGCGTTCATCCTCTACTACGAAGCCTCGTCCGGGAAGGTCTACGCGCTGAACGGAAGCGGGCGGGCGGGTGCCCTGGCCACACCGAAATGGTTCCGGGACCAGGGCCTGGACGAGGTGCCGAGCACGGGCGCGATGTCCGTGAGCGTTCCCGGAGCCGTCGCGGCCTGGGCCGACATCCACGATCGCTTCGCGACGATGCCCTTCTCGGACCTCCTGAAGCCGGCCATCCACTATGCCAAGGACGGCTTCCCGGTGTCGACCCGGCTGGCGTCGGACTTCAGTTCGGAGGGCGGCGAGCTCAACGAGCCCGGGAAGGCGCTATACCTCCCCGGCGGAAGCCCGCCGCCGGTAGGGTCGCTGCTCAAGAATCCCGCCCTCGCGGCCACGCTCGAGCGCATCGCCCGCGACGGGAAGGACGGTTTCTACAAAGGAGCCATCGCCGAGAAGCTTGCCTCCTTTCTCGAGAAGGAGGGCGGATACCTGCGGGCCTCCGACTTCGCGGCACACACATCGACCTGGGTCGAGCCGCTGCACAAGGAGTACCTGGGCCACGAGATGCTCGTGTTCCCACCGAACACGCAAGGGATCACGTTGCTCGAGTTGCTCGGGATGGCCAAACACTTCCCGCTCAAGGAGATGGGATACAACACCTCAAGCTATCTCCACACGCTCGTCGAGCTGAAGAAGCTGGCCTTCGCGGATCGTGACCGCTGGGTCGGTGACCCTGAGAAGGCGGATATTCCCGTCGACCGGCTCCTCGATCCGAAGTACCTGGAGGAGCGCGCTGCGCTCGTCGACCCGGACCATGCGGCCGCGGTGCGGGAGCCTGGCTTCGGCGGGGAGGCCGACAACGACCCGGGATCGAAGGACGACCGTGGCGACACCGTCTACCTGACAGCGGTCGATCAGTGGGGCAACGCGGTCTCCTGGATCCAGAGCAACTTCGCGGGCTTCGGCTCCGGGCTCCTCGAGCCGGAGACGGGCGTCCTGCTCCAGAACCGTGGCTCGCTCTTCGTGCTGAAGGACGGTCATCCGGACGAGATCGCACCCGGCAAGCGGCCGTTCCACACCCTCACGCCGATGATGGCGCTCCAGGACGGCAAATTCGCGTTCACGCTCGGGACACCGGGGGGCGACAGCCAGACGCAATCCCTGATCCAGATCCTGAACAACCTCCTGATGTTCGGGATGACGCCACAAGAGGCGATCGAGGCACCGCGTTTCCGCTCCAACTCGGGCGAGAACCTGTCCATCGAGGACCGTGTGCCCGCCTCCGTCCAGGGCGAACTCACGGCCCGCGGGCATGACCTGCACGTCGTGCACGGGTGGACCGACACCTTCGGCGGAGCGCAGATGATCCTCTGGGAACCGCAGTACGGCACGCTCACCGTGGCGTCCGATCCACGGCGCGAAGCCTACGGGCTGGCGTACTGATGGACCGCACTTTCTTCGGGATCGGAGCGATCCTGGCGTTCCTGGGCGTCGCGCTCGGAGCTTTCGGGGCGCACGGTCTGCGGGGCACCTTGAGTGCGGCGGACCTGGCCACGTTCGAGACCGGGGTCCGCTATCAGGTCTACCACGCGCTCGGTCTTTTTGCCGTGGCGTGGGCTGTCGGGCGCTGGCCCGGC